>JBBSLM010000012.1:0-19107 GCA_038255245.1 Sphingomonadales bacterium | reverse complement strand
GCCTCGCCGGCGAGCACCAAAGCGATATAATCGTCGATGCTGCCGTCATAATCCTGCGCGGTGCCGTCATGGACCAACACCAGCCGGTCCGCGGTCATTTCCAGCATGTGGCGGTCGTGGCTGACGATCACGACCGCGCCGGTGTAAGCGTTCAGCGCCTGCACCAAAGCCTCGCGCGCATCGACGTCCAGATGGTTGGTCGGTTCGTCGAGGATCAGCATGTGCGGCGCGTCGCGGGTGATCAGGGCCAGCGCCAGCCGGGCGCGCTCGCCGCCCGAAAGCTTGCCGACCTTGGTCGTCGCCTTTTCGCCCGAAAAGCCGAAACGGCCGAGCTGGCCGCGCACCGCCGCCGGCTTCTCGCCCTTCATCAGCCGCGTCATATGGTCGAGCGGCGTATCGTCGCTGTGCAATTCCTCGACCTGATATTGGGTGAAATAGCCGACCCGCATCTTGCCCGAGGCGGCCATGCCGCCGTCCATCGGCTGCAATTGCGCCGCCAGCAGCCGCGCCAAAGTCGTCTTGCCGTTGCCGTTGCGCCCCAGCAAAGCGATGCGGTCGTCGGGGTCGAGCCGCAGGTTCAGCCGCTGGAGCACCGGGGTGTCGCCATAGCCGACGCTGGCCATGTCGAGCGTGACCAGAGGCGGACGCAATTCGTCGGGCTTGGGGAAATCGAAGGAGAGGCTGGGGTCGTCGAGCACGGCCGCGATCGGCTGCATGCGGGCCAGCGCCTTGGCCCGCGACTGGGCCTGCCGGGCGGTGGAGGCGCGGGCGCTGTTGCGGGCGACATAATCCTGCAGCTTGGCGCGTTCGGCCAATTGCTTCTCGCGGGCCGAGGCCTGCTGGGCCTGACGCTCCGCCCGCTGCCGCTCGAACGCGTCGTAACCACCCGGATAGAGGGTCAGCTTGCCGCGCTCGAGATGCAGGATGTGATCGACGACATTGTTCAGGAAATCGCGCTCGTGGCTAACGATCACGATCGTCGCCGGATAGGATTTCAGGAAATCCTCCAGCCACAGCACCGCCTCGAGATCGAGATGGTTGGAAGGCTCGTCGAGCAGCAGCAGATCGGGCTCGGAGAAGAGCAAGGACGCCAGCGCCACGCGCATCCGCCAGCCGCCGGAGAAGCTCTCCAATTCACGATGCTGCGCATCCTCGTCGAAGCCGAGGCCGACCAGGATGCGGGCGGCGCGGGCCGGGGCCGAGTGGGCGTCGATCGCGTTCAGCCGCTCGTGCAGCTCGCCGAGCCGGTCGGGGTCATGGCTATGCTCGGCTTCATCAAGCAAGGCCGCCCGCTCGGTATCGGCGGCGAGCACGGTCTCGAACGGGGACGCGCTCCCGCTCGGCGCTTCCTGCGCGATATAGCCGAGACGCGCCGCGCGCGGCATTTCCGCGCTGCCGCTGTCGGGATCGAGCAGGCCGGCGATCACGCGCACCAGAGTCGACTTGCCCGCGCCGTTGCGGCCGATCAGGCCGATCCGGCCACGCGGCGGCAGCGCGGCGGTGGCGCCGTCAAGAATGGTGCGCCCGCCAAGGCGGACGGTGATGTCCTTCAGATTGAGCATGGGCGCCCCCTATCACCGGCAGCGCGCAAGCCCAAGCGTTCAAGCGGGGGAGCCTAGAACGATGTGCCCCCGCCGAAGCGGGGGAAGCCTGAAATACGTGCCCCCGCCGAAGCGGGGGCCCGGGACTATCGAAGGGGGAGAGTAGCCCCGGGCTCCCGCGCGGACGGGCAGCATTGCCCGCGCGGGAACACGCTACCGGCGGCGTCAGGCCGCCAGATCGCGGCGAAGGAGGCCGTTCAACCGGTCCTTCACCGAGAGCTTCAGCTTCTTCAGCCGTAGCAGGCGCAGGCTGTCGGGCAGCCGCGCCTTCAGCTCGCGGCGGATCGCCTCATCCAGACTCCGGTGGATGACGCTGAGGCGATAGGTGGAAGCAGACATGTTCGTAACTCCAGCATGTCACACCGCTGCGCTGGCGCATTGCAGTGCGCTTGTCGTACGGCTGACGTTGATCGGGAAAGAGCCGCCGCGTGGGGCGGCGCTGATCAGCTGGCTGGTGGGGCGCGGGCGCGATAGGCGGTGAGGCTCGTGCGCGGTCCGGCCGACCAGCCAATGCTACAGAGCGGAGCGGCCGGGCGGGCGCAGATGCTTTGCGTGACGATCGCCGGCGCGGGCGGCAGCGTTACGCTGTCGCCATCGCGATCGTCGGACTGACTGCGAATGCTTGTCCGCAGCGGTACGGCGTGTTTGACATGCTCGGTCGCGCCGAGCTGCGCGCGGCCCGCGGGGCTGGCCTGCGCGGCCGGGGTGGCAGCGAACAGAAAGCTGACGAGCAGAGCCAGGACCGTCACGGCCCCCGGCTTGCGCTTCACGTCACTCCCGTCGACCACTTTCGTCCTCCGGCTCCCTTCAAGTTAGGAGCGCTGCGGCCCCGCGCAAGCTGGAATGCGACGAATGGAGAAGAGAAAAAGCTAGCCGAGTTGGTCCTGCGTTCTCGTCTCGAAATCCGCGGCGTCGTGGCGCTCGTGCAGCTGTTCGGCGGGATCGCCCGTCACCTTGTTCACCATCCGGCCGCGGCGCACCGCCGGCCGCGCCGCGATCGCCTGCGCCCAGCGCTGCAGATTGGCGTAAGCGGCAACGTCGAGGAATTCGGCGGAGCCTTCGTAGAGTTTGCCGAGCGCAAGTTGCCCGTACCAGGGCCAGATCGCGATATCGGCGATGCTGTAATCCGGGCCGGCCACATATTCGCTTTGCGCCAGCCGCCGGTCGAGCACGTCCAGCTGGCGCTTTGCCTCCATCGCATAGCGGTCGATCGCATATTCGATCTTCACCGGCGCATAGGCGAAGAAGTGGCCGAAGCCGCCGCCGAGGAAAGGCGCGCTGCCCATCTGCCACATCAGCCAGGACAGGCATTCGCTCCGCGCGGCGCCGCTCGCGGGCAGGAAAGCACCGAATTTCTCGGCGAGGTGAAGCAGGATCGCGCCACTTTCGAACACCCGGACCGGCTCCGGCCCACTGCGATCCACCAGCGCCGGAATCTTGGAATTGGGATTGGCGGCGACAAAGCCGCTGCCGAACTGGTCGCCCTCCAGGATCCGGACCAGCCAGGCGTCGTACTCGGCGCCGACATGGCCGGCGGCGAGCAGTTCCTCGAGCAGGATCGTCACCTTCTGCCCATTGGGCGTGCCGAGCGAGTAGAGCTGCAGCGGATGCTTGCCGACCGGCAAGTCCTTGTCATGCGTCGCTCCGGCGATCGGGCGGTTGATGCTGGCAAAGCGGCCGCCGCTTTCGGAATCCCAGGTCCAGACCTTGGGCGGGGCATAGTCGCTCATCAACGGTTCCTGACGCGGCGGTTCAGGAAGTCGGTGATCGTCCGCCACAGATGCAGTTGCCGCCCCTCGCCCGGTACCGCGTGGGTCGCGCCCGGATAGACCATCATTTCGAACGGCTGACCGCGCGCCTGCAACGCGCCGACCAGCACGGTCGTATTCTCGAACACCACATTGTCATCGGCCATGCCGTGGATCAGCAGCAAGGGATCGCGGATGCGGTCGGATACCGGCACGACGTTGGAGGCGGTATAAGGCGCGGGGTCGGTCGCCGGATTGCCGAGATAACGCTCGGTATAATGGGTGTCGTACAATTCCCAGCGGGTCACCGGCGCCCCGGCGATGCCGGCCGCATATTGGCCCGGAGCCGCAGCCAGCAGGCGGGAAACCATGTAGCCGCCATAGGACCAGCCATAGACGGCGACCCGGTCCGGATGGACGAAGGGCTGCTGCTTCAACCAAGCAAGTCCGGCCAATTGGTCGCGCACTTCCACGCCGCCCATCGCCAGGTGCAGAGCCTCCTCGAACGCCTTGCCGCGCCCGGGTGAGCCGCGATTGTCGATCGAAAAGACGATCCAGCCCTGATCGACCAGATATTGATGGCGTGGATTGCCCCAGCGCCGCGTCGCCTGCCGCCCGGTGCCGGGGCCGCCATAGACTTCGACGAAGACCGGATAGCGGCGGCCTGGCTCCAGGTTCGGCGTGATGAGCTTGTAGTGCAGCTCGGTGCCGTCCTCGGCCGGGATGGTGCCGAAACGGGTCTGCGCGTGACCCGCACGAAAAGGCGCGTAGGGATGCGCCCCGGCAACCGCATTCTCCTCGATCCAGGCGATGCGCTGGCCGTCCGTGCCGGCAATGTAGGATTGGCCGGGCTGGTTCGGATTGGAGCGGGCGATGAGTGCGCGAGTGCCGCCCTGATCCATCGCGATTTCGTTCCACCAGCCCGCTTCGGTGAGCCGCTGCGGCGCGCGGGGCCGCTCGTAGCTGACCCAGTAAAGATGCTGCTCGAGCGGGCCGTCGGCGTTGCCCGTGAAGTAGATGCGCCTCGACCGCTCGTCGATCGCGTCGATCTCGCTGACCATCCAATTGCCGCGCGTCAGCTGGGTCAGCCGTCCATTTCGCCAGCGATAGAGGTGCTGGAAGCCGCTGCGCTCCGACGACCAGATCAGGCTGCCGTCGGCCAGCGCGCGGAAATTGTCGTGCAAATTGACCCAGCTATCGTCGGTCTCGCTGAGCAGCAGCCGCGACGCGCCGGTCGCCGGATCGACAGCGAGCAGATCGAGGCGTTTCTGATCCCGGCTCTGGCGCTGAACGTAGAGCGTGCGCCCATCCGGTGCCCAATCGACGCGGGCGAGATAGATGTCGCTGTTGGTGCCCAGGTCGACCTTGACCTGCCCGCCACTGGCCGAATCGAAAATGTAGAGATCGACCACCGCATTGGGCGTGCCGGCGGCGGGATAACGCTGTTCGAACACGCGGGTGCCGTCCGCGCCGATCGCGGTGCGGGTGACCAGGCGGACATTGCTCTCGTCCACGCGGGCCACGGCGACATGGCGGTCGTCCGGGGACCACCAATGGCCGACGTCGCGGTCCATTTCCTCGTTGGCGACGAATTCGGCGACGCCCCAACTCACCGCCGCGCCGCCGCCTTGCGTGAGCTGCCGCTCCGCGCCGCTGGCGGTGTCGATCACGAACAGATTCTGGTCGCGGACGAAGGAGATATATTTGCCGCCGCCGGAAATCTCCGCGTCCAGCTCGGTCGCCGCCGTCTCGGTCAGGCGGCGGACATTGCCATCCAGCCCGGCGAGGTAGAGATCGCCATCCAGCGGGACCAGCAAAGAGCGCCCGTCCGGCGCCCAGCGATAATCGACGATGCCGCGCGCGCCCGCGATCCGCGCCCGCTCGCGCCGCATCATCTCTTCCTCGGACAGCGGGCCGCCAGTGCCGAAGCGGGTGGAATCGACCAGCATCCGCGCCTGGCCGGTGGCGGTGTCGACCGCCCACAGATCGTAGCGATCACGATCGTCGGCGCGGTTGCGCAGCAGAGTGACGAGCCTTCCGTCGGGCGAGAGCTTGGGCAGGCGCGGCGCGGTGCCGGCGATCGCCGGGCTGGCGAACAGGCGCTCGAGCGGGAGTGCCTCCGGCGGCGGAGTTTGGGCCGCAGCAATCTGGGCGGTGGCGGGGGACGCGGCGCAAAGCGCGGCGGCAAGCAGACTGGCGGAAATGAAATAGCGCATGGCCACGCCTAACGCGCCGCGCCGGAATTGAGAAGCTGGTGCCGGCGCTTACGCGCTCAGCAGATCGGCTGACCCGCGGCGATCTGACGCGCCTGCCCCTGCGCGCTCATCTGCACGAGCAGTTCGACCCGGCGGTTGCGCGGTTCGCGCACGCCGCGGCGGGTGGCGACGCGGGGCAGGGTTTCGCCCAGCGCGTGTATCGTGATCCGCTCGGCCGGCACATTGTAGGAGACCAGCACGTCCCGCACCGCTTCCGCGCGGCGGCGGGAAACGACGCGATTAGCGGCGGCCGAGCCCGAGGCGTCGGTATAGCTGTTCAGCAGGATCGCATCGAGCTCCGGCCCCTTCCAGGCCAAGGCGACCGCGAGCCGTTCCAGCGCCGCCTGCGATTCCTCGCTGACGCGGGCGCTGTTCCAGTCGAAATAGACCGTCACCGGCGCACAGGCAGAGGCCGGCGCGGCCGCGAGCGGCGCGGCGGCGAGCATCGTCAGGGCAAGGAGTCGCCGGATCATGGTCACCGCATAGCGCAAATCATAGGAAATATATCGCCTTAACCATCATCGGTCGAACAGGGTCCCGTCCCGGCGCGGGACTCTCGATTCGGCTACGCGGCGGGGAAATCCGCGGGGCCGTCATTAGCCCAGCGGAAGCGGTCGAAGTTCAGCGATACGGACAGGTCGGTGGCCGTCGCCTGCCACCACCAGCCGACGGGAATGAACAGCATTTCGCCCGCTTCCAGGTCCAGCTCGTACAGCCGCGCGCCGCGGGCGGACGGGTGGAGCACGATCTGGCCTTCGTCGGTAATGTCGTGGACCGGGCTCATCGTCTCGCCGCGCGGGCCGAGCCGGCGCGATTCCGCCGGCGGCGCGAGGATGAAGCGCTGCGACCCGGTCACCTGTGCGATCAGCTGGTTGCCGAGGTCGAAGTGCAGCGGCATGAAGGTCCCGGCGGGGCCGATCGCGAGCTGGCCCGGATCGTCGCGCAACCAGCTGTCGAGCGGCAGCGTCTCGGCCAGCATCGGTGCCAGCGCCTCGCGGTTCGCCGCTTCGTTGGTGGCGGTGATCGCCATCATGCTCGCGAACGGCGACGCCTCGATTTCGGCGATGAAGCGATCGAACGGCTTGCGGCGCGAACCGCTCTCGTCCTGATATTCGATTTCCCGCGCGCCGATCAGCCGGCCCAGATGTTCGGGCGTCCAGCGCGCCAGCGCCGGCCAGTGCGCAAGCGCGCCCTCGATCACCGCCGGCCGCGCCGGGGCGTAATAAGCAGCCAGGAAGGCGTCGCCATCCAGATCGCGGACCCGGGCGATCTCGCCGTCCTCGGCCAGGCGTTGCTGCCGCGCCATCGTTTCGAGCAGCCAGTCGCGGCGCTTGATCGCCAGCTCGGCATCCTTGTCCGCACGCGGCGGCACTTGCAGCGCGATTTGCGCGCCCTGCTGCTGCGGCTTGATGCCAAGGTCGAGCCGGCCCAGCGCGAGCGCCAGCGCGGGATTGGTCCTCGCGGCGCCGCCCCCGCCATAATTGAGCAGCGCATTGCCCGTCTGCGGCGCGGTGGTGGCCGAGATCGCGCCCAATTCGGTTACCGGCAAGGGCCGGTGCCGCATCGGCGAGGCGCGCATTTCGGGCGGATTCATCACGCTACCGTCCGGATGGACGAAATGCGGCAGGCGGATTTTCGACTGATGATCGACCGGGCACGCCTTCCCGTCCTGATCGAGGCCGCGGAAATAGAGCTTCTGCCACTTGTCGCCGGGCGCTTCGGGATCGGCCGTCTTCACCCATTCCTGGAAGGCATTGCGCGATGCGCTCCATTTTTCGAACGCGGCGCAAAGCTGCGTATGATCCTCCAGCCGCTCGATCCGCGGCTTGAACCGCTCGACGCTGCCGCGCTCGACCGGGAAGAAGAAGGCGATCGGCTCATTCTCCTCGAACCGGACCCATTGCTCGGCGCGGGTGAAACGCCAGTTCATGGTGAAGGTGTAGGGTGCCCAGTCGGTCTCGATGATCCCGCCCAGCGCCTGGATCGCATCCTTGTGCCGATTGGGGGGGCCGCTGAGGTGTAAATTCCAGCCCGGGGGCGTGCGGAAAATCGCCTCGACGTGCCAGGTGATCGTCCCGTAGCCGAAAATGCTGACCGGCTTGAGATGCTCGGAATAGCCGGAATCCATGCGGATCTCGACCGAATCCATATGCTCGCCGCCGTCCCATTTCGCCTCGAACGCCATTGGCGAGAGCAATTCCCAGCCGTGCGAATTGGCGATGGTCAGCGGCAGGCAGCGATAAGCGTAGCGTTCGCCGGTCGCGTCCATCCAGGGGCGGCGCGGCGTGCCGGGGCGAATGCGCGGCTGCCAGCCGTCATATTTGATGCAAAGCAGGTCGAGCGAATCGTCGGTCATAGGAACCGGATTAAGCCAGTCCGAAGCCCGCGACGATAGCGATCAATCCTCCCCGGCCGTGATCGCCGCGGGCGCCCTGGCCAGCGCGCCCGCGAGCACACCGAGCGACACATAGAGCCGCTCGCGCGCGTCGACGCCGAGCATCTCGGCGCAAAGCCGGTCGAAGCCCGGCCGGTCGGCACAAGTGGCCGCGACGATCATCGCGGCGATCAGCGTCTCGTCATGGCTGGTCTGGCGGCAGCAGGGCGGCCCCAGGCAGAAGGGCTCTGGCCAGGCATGCCCGATCTCCTCGACCAGCAATTGCAAATGCGCCGCCGCCCGCGCGCAACCGAGATGATCCTGCAAGACCGAGACAGGCCAGCGGCCGAGCCGGTGGGCAGAGGCCCAGTGCCGCATGCCGGTCACCAGGCGGCGCGGGACGGGCGGCATTTCGGCAACCGGAACGGTTCGGGCGAGCCAGGCGAGCGACATGGGCAACCTCCTGCCCTCGTTCTATTGCGAACAATTCTCATTAGCAAGAGAATTGCTGACTCGCTATATTGTCCTCACTTTGGCACCTGAGCCCGGCTTCGCGCCTGCCTAGAGGACCTGGGTCAGGCTCAGGCCATTGCCGTCGGGATCGTTGAAGAAGACGACCTTGCAGCTGCTGTCCGGCGCGGTCCAGATGCCGTCCGGATCCTGGCCGAGGCCTTCATAGATGCTCATCGTCACGCCCTTGGCAACGAGCGCATCGACCGCTTCCTTGATGTCGTCCACCTCGAAGCCCAGCACGGGATAGGGGCTCGCCTCGAAGCCCGGCACTTCGGTGAGGCGCAGCTTGCCGCCCTCGATCTCGAAGAGCGCCGCGAAGCCGTCGCCGGGTATCGGCTTCAGGCCGAGGGTCTCGCCATAGAAAGGCTCGGCGAGCTTGCGGTCACGCGTGGTGATCATGGCGACGGGGCGGGCGTAAGCGAGCGGCATGGCGAGTCTCCCTGCTTGATGAGGCCGCGATCTTCCGCCCGTCCCCGGACAGAGTCCATCGCCCGGAAGGGTGATTGCGCTGCTCAGGCCGGATGTACGACCCTTCGAACAGCTTCTTTTGCTTGCGCGGCACCAAGCGCGCCCTATCGCGTTCGGCGAATATGCGCCTCAAAATCCAGTCATCGCTCGACTATCAGCTTCCGCAGCCTGTCTCCCTCCTTCTCCAGATGGAGGCGGCGCACTTGCCGGAGCAATGCGTCGAAAGCGCTCACCTCGATCTGTCGGACTGCGACCATTTCGCGCGGGTGCCAGCGCATGACGGCATTGGGGAACGCATCTGGCTGCGCGCGTCCGGCCGTTTCACGGCGCGTTACGAGGCCGTGGTCCGCATCGATCGCCTGGTCGCCGACATCGCCAACCTGACCGCCGCTCCGGTCCACGAATTGCCGGGCGAGACCGTGCAATATCTGCTGGACTCGCTTTACTGCCGCGGGAGCCGCTTCGAAAATCTCGTGCAGAGCGAATTTAGCGGCCTGGCCGGCGGCGCGAAGATCGCCGCGATGCGCGACTATATCCAGGATCATTTCGACTATGTGCCAGGATCGAGCAACGTTGACACGGACGCTACCGAAAGCTTCGTCCAGCGTCAGGGCGTCTGCCGCGATTATGCGCACGTGATGATCGCCCTCGCCCGCGCCTCGGAAATCCCGGCGCGGATGGCCAGCGTCTACGCGCCGAGCGTCGATCCGCCCGATTTCCACGCGGTCGCCGAAGTCTTTCTGGACGGCGCGTGGCATCTGGTCGACCCGACCGGCATGGCGAGCGAAGGCAATATGGCCAAGATCGGCATCGGCCGCGACGCCGCCGACATCGCTTTCCTCACCGCCTTCGGGAAATGCGATATGAATGCGCAGAACATATCGGTGATTTCGATCTGAGCGCCGAACGATCGGGACGCGCGCAGCGGCTGCTGCTGCAAATCGCGGTGGTGCTTGCTTGCCTCGTCCCGCTCCTTGCGGGCGGCGCGGGCATGATCGCGGGGGTCAGCAACGTGTCCGGCTTCGATCCGGCAGCCAGCGCCGACCTGGACAGCCATTACCGCTATTTGTCCGGCTTGCTGTTCGGCATCGGCATCGGCTTCCTCGCCTGCGTCCCGTGGATCGAGCGGCGGAGCCTGCCTTTTCAGATGCTTGGCGGACTGGTCGTGATCGGCGGCCTCGCGCGCCTGGCCGCGGCGCTGACGCTGGGCCTGCCGGGGCCGACGCACATCTTCGCGCTCGGCATGGAGCTGGGCGTCGTGCCCGCGCTGATGCTGTGGCAGTGGCGGCTGTCGCGGTCACAGCGCGCGGAGCCAGTGGTCTGAAAAGCCAAGGGGCCGCCGGATTTGCGCCCGACGACCCCTTTGTACATGGCCAGCGATCGAAAGTGATCGCCCGGAAGAGTCCGGAAAGCCTAGGCTTTCATCTCCCGAACGGACTTGACCGACCTCTCTGCTGAACCATGAGACATCGGATCACCTCCTTTCGCTGGTTGACGTTGGAGCAATTATGATTCGCCGCGAGTCGCCGATCAAGACTTGAACTGAAAAATTTTCCGATTCATGATCCCCGGCCCGCGTCGTTTTGTGCTTCGGCGCCCGGCCAGCCCGCTCCCCCACCCGGCCTCCCACCAGCATATCCTGGAATGGGAGGCCGGGTGGGGGAGCGGGCTGGCTAGGCAATTAGATTACGCTTCGGGCACCACCGTCACTGAGCGACGGTTGCGCGAATAGCTCGCTTCGTCGGCGCCGAATGCCTCGGGCCGCTCCTTGCCCCAGCTCACCGTCTGCAGCCGGTTCGACGCGACGCCGCGGCTTTCCAGATAGAGCCGCACCGCATTGGCGCGGCGCTCGCCCAGAGCGAGGTTATATTCCCGCGTACCGCGCTCGTCGGCATGGCCTTCGATCGTCACGTTCACGCGGCTGTTGGTGTTCAGCCACTGCGCCTGGGCGTCGAGCACCGAGCGGCCCTCGGCGGTCAGCGTGTGGCTGTTCAGCGCGAAGAAGACCCGGTCGGACGGCACGCTCTGGATGAAATCGGCGCGCGAGCCCGCGACGGTCACGCCATCCGCCCCAGTGCCTGACGTGCCGTCCACCCCAAGCCCGCTCGTGCCGTCGCCAGTCACTGGCGCAGGCGGCAGGCTCGGCGGACGGCGCGAGCCGCAGCCGGCCACCGCGATCAGGGCCGCGGTCAGCGCCACGCCCTTCAGGATCCGGTTCGTCATCTCTATTCTCCTTACTCGTTCAATATGAGCGTCAATTGGGGCGCAAAGCCGACCAGCTCGGGTCGGAGCCTTCCAGCGGGGTCGGCACTCGCCGGGTCGCGCCGCTGGCGACGTCGACATACCAGACCTGCCCACGGCCCAGGCCACGCTGGTACATGATCGCGCGGCCGTTCGGCGCCCATGTCGGCCCCTCGCCGGCATCACGGGTCAACAAACGCGCACCGGAGCCGTCCGGCCGCATCACGCCGATGCGGAACGAGCCGGTCTGGGTGAATGCGATCAAATCGCCGCGCGGGCTCCACTCGGGCGTCGCCGCGCCGCCGCCGCCGAAGCTGATCCGGCGCGGGTTCGAGCCGTCGGCGTTCATAACATAGATTTGCTGGCTGCCGCCGCGGTCGCTTTCGAACACAATCTGGCGGCCATCGGGCGAGAAGCTCCCGCCCGTGTCGATCCCCGGCGCATTGGTCAGCCGCCGCGGCGTCCCGCCCGTGACGGGCACCGAATAGACGTCGGTATTGCCGTTCGTCGCCATCGAGAAAACGATCGTCCGGCTGTCCGGCGAGAAACGCGGCGCGAAGGTCTGGTACGGCCCCTCGACCAGCGGCCGCACCCGGCCCGACGCCATGTCGAGCACATAGACGCGCGGGCGCTCATTTTCGTAGGACATGAAGGTGATGGTGCGCTGGTCCGGCGCGAAGCGGGGGGTCAACACCGTCCACTGGCCCTGCGTCAGGAAGCGGTGATTGGCGCCGTCATAATCCATGATCGCCAGCTGCTTGCGCCGCCGCCCGGGCGGGCCGCTCTCCGCGACATAGACCACGCGGGTGTCGAAGAAGCCGCTGTCGGCGGTGAGGTTGCCGTAAATCTGATCGGCGCAGCGGTGCGCGGCGCGGCGCCATTCGCTGGGCTGGATCACGAAGCCCTGACGGGCGCGCTGGCTCTGCCCATCGACGTCGAACAGATAGCAGCCGACGGTCAGCGTGCCGTCCGCATTGGCCTGCACATAGCCCTGGATCAGGTTGTCCGCGCCCAGCCCGGCCCAGGTGCTATAATTGGGCGACTGCACGTTGCCGAATGACGGCGCGGGCAAGCCGCTGGGCCCGGTCGGCTGGAAGCGGCGCGAATTGCGCAGATCGGTGACGATCACCTCCGCGATCTGCTGGCCGAGCGCGGTGGTGTTGCCCGCGGCGGTGTTCGCGGCCTGCGGTGTGGCGAAGACCGGCACGGCGACCCGGAAGACGCTGTCCGCCGTCCCCGTGACGTCGGCGACGAATTCCTCCTGCCCCGGATCAGCGGGCGGCGGCGGGGTCTGCGCGAAAGCGGGCTGGGCGGCCACCAATGCGGCTGCGGTCAGAAAGATGCGCTTCATTGGGAGACAGGTCCTGCTCATTGAAAACGGAAACGATATCGGAAGGTGCGCCAGCCGCCAGCGACGGCGTAATGTTCGTCCGGCAGCGTCGCGATGCGACCGGCGCAGGCGCGCACCGCGCCCAGCGCGGTGGCGGTGACGTTGTCGACATAGTCGCGGTTCGTGTCGTTGACGCCGCTGGTACTGACCACGCTATGTCCAGTCGGCACGCCCTCCCGCGTGACGGTCACACGCAGATCCAGGGAGATGCTGCCGGCAAGTGCATTTGGCGGTCGTGTTCGTACCGAGCAGGGCTGGATCAGGGCGCCGATCTGGCGCGCAATCGATTGGCGCTCGGCGCCAGACAATTGCGTCGGAGCGGCGGCGGGCGGGCCAGGGCGGCGTGACGGCGCGCCGCCGCCGACATTACGGGCGACCTCGGCGAAGCTGGGCCCTCGAGGGCCGGGGCGTGGTTGCGCGGGGCGCGTCTGTGCGGGCGGTGTCGCGCGTGGTCTTGTCTGTGCGGGCGGGGACGGCCGCTGCGTCTGGCGCGCAGGCGGACTCGGGGTCGGGCGGACGGGGACACGGGTGCGGGTCAGATCGGGGCGGCCGCGATCGGAGGTCTCGACAGGCGGGCGCACCGGTTCGGGCACGGGCGGAGTGACCGGCGCGGCTTCCGAAGCCTCGGCGCCGGAGGCGGCATCCGGCGCGACTTCCTCGCCGAAGGTGGGCGCAGGTTCGGCGGCGGTGACCGGGGCGCTGGAGACCGGGCCGGCCTCCTCGACGAACGACACTTCCATCGCCGCCGGTTCGGGCTCCTTTTCCTCGGTGCGCTCGCGGGTGAGGATGTAGAGCAAGGCAATGTGCGCCAGGATGGCGATCGCGAAACCGGTCGCGTCCAGCTTGAAGCCGGGTTTGATCGCGGCCGTGGCCATCAGTTCGCTCTGCCTCCCGCGGACTCGCCGACCATCGCCACACGGCGCAGGCCTGCGGCGTTCAGCTCACCCATCACGTTCATGACAATGCCGTAGTTCAGGCTGCGGTCGGCGCGCAGCATGACGCGCGGTCCGGCCTCCTCGCTCGACGCGGCGCGCACTTCGGCAAGCCGCGTGGCCAGATCCTCCGGCGCGACCGGCACGTCCTGCACATAGATGATGCCAGTGGGATCGATGGTCACCGCCACCGGCTCTTCGTCCTGTTCCAGCGCCGCCGCCTTGCTCTCGGGCAGATCGACCTGCACGCCGCTCTGCATCAGCGGCGCGGTGACCATGAAGATGATCAGCAGCACCAGCATGACATCGACGAGCGGCGTGACATTGATCTCCGCCATCGGCGCCCGCCGCGATTTGCGCCCGGAGACGGGGCCGGGTCCGTTCATCGCCATGTCGCGGTCACCCTCATCCGTCATGCTCCAGTTCGCGCGAGAGCGTGCCGTGGAAGCCGTCGGCGAAGCGGCCGAGGCGGGCTTCCATGCGATTGATGGCGTGGCTGAAGCGATTGTAGGCGATCACCGCCGGGATCGCTGCGAACAGGCCGATCGCCGTGGCGAACAGCGCCTCGGCAATGCCCGGCGCGACCACGTCGAGCGAGGTGCTCTGCGCCCCGGCAATGTCGGTGAAGCTGCGCATGATGCCCCAGACGGTGCCGAACAGGCCTACGAACGGCGCCACCGCGCCGACCGTGGCGAGGATGTTCAGCCGGTTGGACAGCCTGTCCACCTCCGCCGCCACCGCCGCGCCCAGCGCCACCGCGAGCCGCGAGCGTGTGCCTTCCCGGTCGACCTTGCCGCGGCCGGCGGTGGAGCGCCGCCATTCGGCGATGCCGGCCGCGAGGACGCGGGCGCTCGGATATTCCGCCTTGCCGCGCGCTTCGTGGAAGCGGTCGATATCGTCGCTTTTCCAGAAATCGCGCTCGAACCTTTCATTTTCGCGCACGATAGTACGCATCTTCCACCATTGGGCGACGATGATTGCCCAGGTCCAGATGCTGGCAAGCAACAGCCCGACCATCACCGCCTTCACGACGATGTCGGCTTCCAGGAACAACGCCACCGGCGACATGCGGTCTACCGCTTCACCGGGACTCACGATTGAAACTCCTCATTTTCCCCTTTCAGCAGTGGCTTGAACAGATCGAGCCACGCCTTCGGCTGCCGCTTCGGACGCCCGTCCGGGGACAGGAACGCCGCGACGATTGTAGCATCGGCCAACATTTCCTCCCCGCGCATGACTCGTTGATGAATGGTGGCGCTTGCCGCGCCCAGCCCGCCGAGGTGGCTGACGATCACGAGCGCGTCTTCCAGCTTCGCCGGCCGGCGATATTTGATCCGTGCCTCGGCGACGGCGTAGACGCCATCACCTGCATCAAGCGCCGCGCGCTGATCGATGCCGATCGCGCGCAGCATGTCGGAGCGCGCCCGCTCCATGAACTTCAGATAATTGGCATAATAGACGATGCCGGCCGCGTCCGTATCCTCGAAGTAGACGCGCAGAGCGAAGCGGTGCTCACGCCCCGAAAACGCGCCCTGATAGGGCACGTCACTGTCCACTCCGCTCATGCCGCCGACCCCTAAAGCAGGCGGATTCGCCGGGGCAAGGAAAAGCGGACGAGGCGAGCCCGGCGAGGGATCAGCGCCGCCGGAACGCGGCGATCTGCGTCCGCGCCAGCCGGATCAAATCGCCCATCGCGATCGCCATGTCGGCCGGATGCAGCCCCCAGCTCGGCGTCGGCCGCCCCATCAAAGCGATGTCGCCGGGGATGCGATCCGTGCGCGGATCGGCGGGATCGGCATTGACCCGCACGGCGAGATAGCCGGCCGCGCCGTCATTGACGCACCAGGCGGTGACCAGCCCATAGGTCCGCACGAACGGCGCGCTCGGCGGGCCCTCGGACGACCATTCGACCGGTGGACTGCCGCCGGCGGTCGTGAAGGCGGAGGTCCAGATCGAATCCATCAGCGACGGGCCGGGGCGCAGCGTCGCGGGGTTGACGCAGGCCGCGGTCATGCCGGGCACGACGGGTGTGCCGAGGCCCGGCGTGTCGCCCCGCCCGAACAGGCCGCCCGCTTCCGGCGGCACAGCCTCGCGAAAGCTCATATAGCTGACCACGCAGCCGGTCTGCCCTTCGCGGGTGCACAAAGGCGTGGAGCGGAGCGATCCGCCAACCACCTGCCCTTCCGGCACCAGCACGTTCCAGCCGATCAGATAGGCCGCGACCATGTCGCGAGACTCCGGCTTGCCCTCGATCTCCTCCTGCAGCAGCCGGAGCAGATGGATGCTTCCCTGGCTATGCCCGATCAGCAGGAAAGGGCGGCCACGCGAGCGGCGCCGGAAGTCGCGAAAGGCGGCGCGGACGTCCTGATAAGCCAGTTCGATCGGGCCGCGAATATCGCCCCCGCTCAATGACGTCGCCAGGCCCATGCCCGTGACCTGCCGGTACATCAGCGCGAACACCCGGCACACTTCGGAGAAACGCGCGGCCTGCGAGCGGGTCGCGCCTTCTTCTGCCGGTCCCGGCACGAGGTCCGAATTCATCGCCGGCTCCGCCGAAACGGTCGGATAGACATAGAAGCAATCGGCGCGCGGATGGGCGGCCGCCCGGCTTTCGCTGGTCCGCGCATAGCCGGAAGCGGGCAGGTCCACCGTCTGCAGCGGTCCGGCGCAGGGATCGCTCCGGCCGGGCAGGCACAGCCAGGCCGTATCCGACGCGTAATTCGGCGCGGCGGCGGCCGGCGGCTGCGCGTGCACGGCGCCGGCGAGCGCGGCCAAAGTCATCAGGATCATCATTTTCCCCCTTGAGCGTCGAACAAGCCAACTTGCCCGCCGCTGGGCTGCGGCAGGCCAAGATGCGTCCAGCCCGGGCCGTTCAGGCAGCGGCCCCGCGCCGTTCGCGCGATCAGGCCGAGCTGGATCATGTAAGGCTCGATCACATCCTCGATCGTATCGCGCGGCTCAGACAGCCCCGCGGCCAGCGTCTCCACCCCGACCGGCCCGCCGCGATAAATGTCGGCGATCATGTGGAGATAGCGCCGGTCCATCGCGTCGAGGCCGAGGCTGTCCACTTCCAGCCGGTTCAGCGCCGCGTCGGCGACTTGGGCCGTCACCATGCCGTCGCCCGCGACATTGGCAAAGTCGCGCACCCGGCGCAGCAGCCGCCCGGCGATGCGCGGCGTGCCGCGCGCGCGCCGGGCGATCTCGGCCGCACCGTCGGCGGCGATGTCGAGCCGCAGCAGCGAGGCGGCCCGGCGGACAACGAGCTCCAGTTCGTCCACCGTGTAGAAATTCAGCCGCACGGGAATGCCGAAGCGGTCGCGCAGCGGCGTGGTCAGCAGCCCCTGCCGCGTGGTGGCGCCGACCAGGGTGAATTTGGGCAAATCGATCCGCACCGAGCGCGCCGACGGCCCCTCGCCGATCATGATGTCGAGGGCGCGGTCCTCCATCGCCGGGTACAGGATTTCCTCCACCGCGGGCGCGAGCCGGTGGATCTCGTCGATGAACAGGACGTCGCCATCCTCGAGATTGGTGAGCAAGGCGGCGAGATCGCCCGACTTGGCGATCACGGGGCCGGAGGTGGCGCGAAAGCCCACGCCCATCTCCCGCGCGACGATCTGTGCCAGCGTCGTCTTTCCGAGGCCGGGCGGGCCGAAGAACAGCACATGATCGAGCGCGTCGTTGCGGGCCTTCGCCGCCGTGATGAAGACGCGCAGATTCTCCCGCGCCGCCTTCTGCCCGACGAACTCGTCGAGCGACTTCGGCCGCAGGGCAGCGTCGATATCCTCCGGTTGCCGGTCGGGCGTGGTCAGGCGGTCCTCGTTCACAACGCGTTCCTAGCGCCCCGCATGGACGATGCGAAAGCGGCAATTCCGCATGATTGCCTCGCGACGACCTAACCGTTTGATTTAGATTAGTTTTGGTCCGTGTCCGGAACGAAATCCGGGGCCTGCAGTTGTTCATGCAAACGACAGCTTTAGGACCGACATGGCCAGTATCTTCCGCTGGGACGAGCAAGGACGCTCTTCCCAATTCCTTTGCGACGCTTTTCAGCAGCGCCTCGCCACCTGGAACAGCGCGCGCCTGGCTCCCGGCCTTCCGTCGCTGGACTGGCAGGACCAGCTCGACCGCGATCACACGATGCTGCGCCTCGAGGGCGCATTCCTCGAGGAGTTGCGCACGGAGGTGGCCTCCAGGGCCGCGGAAGCGCCGACCGACGTCGCCGGCTTTCTCGAATGGTTCGAGGATCTTCAGGTCACCGGGCCGGGACAAGGCGATCCGCTTTTTCCGTGGTTGGCCAACGAGGCCAGCGTCGATGATTTCAAATATTACCTCACCCAGGAAGCCGCCGGCGAAGCGGGTTTTGACGACCTCACGGCGCTGACCCAGGTCAAAATCTCGGCCACCGCCAAGATGGAGCTCGCCAACAATTATTGGGACGAGATGGGCCGCGGCAATCCGAAGGGGATGCATGGCCCGATGCTGGACGCGATGGTCGTCGCGCTCGGCCTTTCGCCCACGGTGAATAACACTGTCTGGGAGAGCCTCGCGCTCGCCAACTCCATGACCGCGATGGCGATGAACCGCCGCTATGCGTGGCATTCGATCGGCGCATTGGGCGCGATCGAGCTGACCGCGCCGGGCCGCAGCCGCTCCACGGCCGACGGCCTGAAGCGGCTTGGCATGGACAAGCTCGCTTATCGCTATTTCGATCTGCATGCGGTGCTCGACATCAAGCATAGCGAGGATTGGAACGCGAAGGTGATCGCGCCGCTGGTGGCCGAAGACCCGCGCCGCGCCACGGCGATCGCGGAAGGCGCGCTGATCCGCCTGAATGCCGGCGCGCGCTGCTTCGACCGCTATCGCAATAGTCTCTGGGGCTGAGCCATGTTCCTCGAAACCTTCCAGACCGCCGCCCGGCCGGTTCGCTTCGCGCCGCTCGAACCGGCGGAGCCTATTGCCGTTGCGCCCGCGTTCGGCGTCGACAGCGAATATGGCCGGCTGCAATCCGTCTTGCTGGCCGATCCGCGCCACCTCGCTCTGCTGCCGTGCAATTCGGTCAGCTGCGAAGCTCAGCGGGAAGGCCGCTCCCTGTCGCTGGAGCGGGCGATCCACCAGCATGCGACGCTGGTCACGGCCCTGCGCGACGAGGACGTGCAGGTCGTGCAGACACCTGCCGATCCCGGCCTGCCCGATCTCGCCTTCACCCGCGACAGCAGCTTCATGACCCCCTGGGGCCTGCTCGGCCTGCGCCCGGGCGCGGCGCACCGGCCGCGCGAGGTCGATGCCGTGCTCGCGGCGGCCAGGGCGGCCGGGGTACCGGTACTGGGCAGGATCGAGCAGGGCCGGATTGAGGGCGGCGACGTGGCCATGCTGCGTCCCGGCCTGCTGCTGATCGGCGTCAGTGGCGAACGCACGGATGAGGCCGGCGCGGCGGCGCTGAGCGCGATCTTCCGCGCGCGCGGGTGGAAGGTGCTGATCCACCATTTCGACCCGCACTTCCTGCACCTCGACACTTTGCTGTGCCTCGCCGACCGCAATCTGGCTTTGGCCTGCACCGACGTGCTGGACGACCGCTTCCTGCAGCG
>JBBSLM010000011.1:0-20074 GCA_038255245.1 Sphingomonadales bacterium | reverse complement strand
CGGCGGCCCCTCGACCAGGTCCATCGCGAACCAGGGCACGCCCTCGACGCTGACCCCGCCGTCGAACAATCGCGCGATATTCGGGTGCCGCATTCGGGCCAGCAGCCGCCGCTCGCGATCGAAGAAATCCTCCAGCTCCGGGCTGTAGAGCGATGGCCGCATCAGCTTGATCGCGACCCTGTGATCGAACAGGCCGTCGTCGCGCTCGGCCAGCCAGACCTCGCCCATGCCGCCGCCACCGATCAGTTCGACCATGCGATAGACGCCGACGCGTTCGGGCGGGACCAGGCTGGCGGTCGGGTCGATATGATCGGGCAGGATGGTCGGTGCTTCGTCGGCGCGGATCATCGCCTTGACCGCCGCGATCATGTCCGGCTCGCCGGCAAACGCCGTTTCGAGCCACGAGGTGCGCGTTTCCGGCGGCTGATCGAGCGCCGCGTCGAACGCATCCATGATTCGTTTGCGGCGCTCCGTCGCGCCGTCAGCGGCGGGCATCATCGGTCCCGCTTGCGCGGGATCGGCACCGGCCCTCACCCCCACCCGGCCACCCAACAGCGTATCCTGGAATGGGAGGCCGGGTGGGGGTGAGGGCCGGTGCGGCTTCGAAAAGGCGCATCCTATTCATGCGCCAATTCCTCGAGCAGCCAGGCGCGCGCCACCCGCCATTGCCGCTTCACCGTGCTGAGCGACCGGCCGGACACTTCGGCGATCTCCTCCAGCGTGAGGCCGGCATAGAAACGCTGCTCGACCACCCAGGCGCGTTCCGGATCCGCCTCCTGCAGCTTGCTCAGCACCGCGTCGAAATTCTCCAGGTCGAAATTGGGCGATTCCTCGGCCTCCCCGCGCGGCCATTCGGTCAGCACCGGTGCCTGCCGCTTTTGCGCGCGGTGGCGGCGGACCTCGTCGATCAGCACCTGCCGCATCACCCGCGCCGACAGCGACAGGAAATGGGTGCGCTGGGAGACGTCCATCTTTTCCAGCTTGAACAGCCGGATCGCGGCCTCATGCGCCAGTTCGGTCGGCTGGATGCGATCGCGGGCGGAATCGCGGGCGAGCACTGCGCGGGCGACGGCGCGGTAATCGTCATAATAGCGCTCGAACATGCGTTCGGGCCATCTGTCGCCTTGCGCCATGATCCCTCCCCGGATGGCGAACCGCCCTGAGTTATGGACTCCAGGGTCAAGGGGTGCAAGCATGGCCGCGGCGGGGGTGCATGGGGCGGCCAATCAATAAATTCGCGTCAGCCTGACCCTATTTCCGGTTCGTCGCCGCCAGCAGTGGATAAGCGGAGGGCATTGCATGTTGGCTGGTATGCGGGGGGCGGCGGCGCGGGCGAATGGCCCGGCATGCGCGCTGCAACCCGGTCAGCATTTCGTCACCGCCGGCGACCGGCGCGGCATCGTCGCCGAATTCATCGGCGCGGGCGGGCAAGGCGAAGTGCACAAGGTCGTCATCGACGGCGTGCCGCTCGCGCTCAAATGGTATCACCCCGCCTGCATCAAGGCCGACATTACCTTGCGCCAGCGCCTGACCCGCGCGATCGCCCGCGGCGCGCCGACCCAGTCATTCCTCTGGCCGCTCGATTTCGTCGAAGTGCCGGGCAGCGCCAGTTTCGGCTACGTCATGCCCTTGCGGCCAGCGCGCTACGCCGGCAGCCGCGCCCTCATCTCGCCGCCGCCGCGCCGGGTTGAGCTGCCGCTCGAAATGCGGGCCGCCGTCTGCCTCAACATCGCGACCTGCTTCCACGAACTTCACGCCAACGGCTTTTGCTACCAGGACGTGAATTTCGGCAATGTCTTCCTCGATCCGGCCACGGGCGAGGTGCTGATCTGCGACAATGACAATGTCGACGTCGATGGCGCCGAGGCGAGCATTTACGGCACGCGCAAGTTCATGGCGCCCGAAGTGGTCCGCCGCGACGCCTTGCCGTCCAGCCGCACCGATCTGTTCTCGATGGCCGTGCTCTTCTTCTACGTGATCACCGGCTGGCACCCGCTCGATGGCCGACGCGAGGCGGAAACGCGGGTGCTGGATGCCGAAGCGGAGAAGCGTCTCTACGGCACCGACCCGCTCTTCATCTTCGATCCGGCCAACGGTGCGAACGGACCGGTGCCGGGACTGCACGATGCGATCGTCGCCCGCTGGCGCTCGTTGGGCGAGCCGCTGCGGCGGCTGTTCACGCGCTCCTTCACCATCGGCATGGCCGATCCGCGCGCGCGGGTGCTGGAGACGGAATGGCGCTCGGCCCTGCGCGCCGCGATGGATGCGCATGTCTTTTGCACCGCTTGCGGTTTCGAACATGTCGTCGAGGCGCGGCGCGAGCGGGTGACCTTCCAGCCCGTTTGCACCGTTTGCTCCAGCCCGTTGCCGCAGCCACCGATCCTGTTCGTCGGCCGCCGCGCCTGGACATTGAGCCCCGGCCGCGCGCTCGACCAATCCGTGTTCGGCGGCGGGCAGGGCGAGGGCGCGGTGCTGGAACAGCATCCCGATCGCCCGGAACTGCTTGGCATCCGCAATTTTACCGGCCGCACCTGGTCCGCCCGTCTGCCCGACGGCAGCGCGCACAAGGTCGAGCCGGGCCGCGCCGTGCGCGTGCTGCCCGGCACCCGGTTCGATTTCGGTGAAGTCAGCGGGCTCGTGACCGGCGCGGAGCAATCGCAATGAGCGGCACAAGCCATGCCTGGCGAGTCGCCGGCGCGAGCGTGCTGGGCGATTTTCACGCCCGCGAAGGGCGGATCAACCAGGATGCGGTCGGCTGGGTCCCCAATGACGGGGCCGGTGGCCGGATCGTCGCCGCGGTATCCGACGGGCATGGCGCGTCGGTCCACTTCCGCTCGGATCGCGGCGCGCGCTTCGCCGTCGAGCAGGCCCTCGATATTCTCGCCTGGCACATGGACGATGACGATCCCGGCGTTGAGGCACTGCCCGCCGCCACGGTCGCCGGCTGGCGCGACGCGGTGCTCGCCGACATGGCGGCCGATCCGCTCGACCGGAGCGGCACCCGCCCCGGGGCGACCCTGGCGCCTTATGGCGCGACCCTGCTCGCCGTGGCCGCCAACGATGCCGAGATGACGTTGCTGCAGATCGGCGATGGCGACATGCTGCTCCTCTATGCCGACGGCCGGGTGGTGCGGCCGATGGTGGCCGACGCCGATCTGGTCGGCGAACAGACCTATTCCCTGTGCATGGACGACGCCGAAACGCGGGTGAAAATCGCCTCGCTCTGGCGGACAAGCGACTGGCCGATGGCGGTGCTGCTGGCCACTGACGGCGTCTCCAAATCCTTCCGCGACGAAGCGGCCTTCCAGGACGCGGCCCGCCAGTTGGCGCAACATGCCCGGGACGATTGGGCGGCCTTCGCCGCCGAGCTGCCGGACTGGCTGTCCGCCATTTCGCATCACGGCAGCGGTGACGATGCCAGCCTTTGTCTGGCCCTCAACCTCGGTGCCGGTGCTCGATAGCAGGGGAAAGCGCGATGAATCCGAACCAGCCTCCGCATTTTCCGCCGCATTCGGGACCGGGCATGCCGCCGATCCCGCGTGATCATGCGGGCGCGAGCTTCTCGGAACTCATCCCGGTCGGCTCGTCCAAGATCAACCTGGCGAAGAGCCCCGCGACGCTCCTTCTGGTCCTCGCGGCGATCATCGCGCCGCTGACGATCGTATTCGTCAGCTCGATGCAGGGCGCCGGGCTGCAGCGGGGCTTTCTCAACCTCGCTTTTTCGATCGTCTTCTTCGTCACCTTCGCGCTGGCGCTGATCGTCTATCTCTACGCCCGCCCGGGCCGGTCGATGCTTCCCTATCTTTGGGCCTTCGCCCTGATCGGCGGTTTGCTGACCTTGTTCCTGTTCAACATTCCCTTCGTTTTCGACGCGATTTCCTATGTGTTCGTGGATTTGCTCGGCGGCGAGCCAGCCGATCCGGGGCCGAATGTCAGCTTCGCCTGGGCCTTCACCTCGCACTTTATCGGCGCCGGTCTGGTCGAGGAATTGTTCAAGGCGATTCCGATCTTCATCGGGCTGGCCGTCGGGCTGGCCGCGAGCCGCAAGCCGGAGGCAATGGTCGGCCCATTCCAGCGCTTCTTCCGCATCCGCGGGCCGCTCGACGGCGTAATCATGGGCGCCTTCGCCGGCGCGGCCTTCATCATCCTGGAGACGGCCGGCCTCTACCTCCCCCGCACCTTCGAACAGGCGCTGGAAGTGGGCAGCGCCGACGAAGCGCTCGGCGCGGCGCTGTTCCTCTATTTCCCGCGCGTGATCGGCGGCGCGGTCGGTCACATGGCCTATTCGGGCATCTTCGGATATTTCATCGGCCTCGCCATCCTGCGCCCGCGCATGAGCTTCCTGTTCATCATCGGCGGCTGGGTTTTCGCCTCCGCGCTGCACGGCCTGTGGAACGGGCTCAGCGTCGTCGCGCAGGCCGATACGGACGTCTATTATCTGATGATCCCGGCCCTGCTGTCGGCGCTCTTCTTCGCCGCGGTGCTGCTCAAGGCGCGGCAGCTGCATGCCAGCCGTTATGGCGACGCGCCCGAGACGATGGGCTCGATCATCATCGACCGCAGCGGCGGCACCGCGCCTTATCCGCCCGCGCCCTATGGCGGCCATCCCCCGCAGCCGGGCGCGTTCCCCGCTTATCCGCCCCCGCCGCACTTCCCCGCCGGCTTCCCGCCGCCGCAAGCGGCTCCGGCACCCGCGCCGCCGCCCTTCGCTGCCTCCCCGCCGCCGCCCGTCGTTGCGGTGGAGCAGCCCTTGCTGATCGACATTGCGGGCGTTGCGATCCCCATGCGCGAAGGCCAGCAGCTCGATCTCGGCGCGGAACCGGCGCTGGACGGCAAGGGCGAGGGGGTGCGCGGCGAGATTGTGCCGCACCCGCGCCGGCCGGGCGTGCTCGGTCTGCGCAACGCGGGCGATACCCCTTGGACCGCGCATCTGCGCGACGGGCGCGAGCAGCAGATCGACAAGAGCCAGAATGTGCGGCTCGCCCCCGGCGTGCGTATCGACTTTGGCGGCGGCCTGGTCGGCGAAGTGAAGGCAAGGCTGACATGATGCCGCTGGCCGCTACAATGGGGTCGGGCGCTGTCCGGGGAGGGGGGAAAGCATCGTGAATCCGACGCCGCCTTACACGCCGCCGCCCGGCATGCCGCGGCTGCCCCGCGATCACGACCAGGCGTCGATGTCCGAGCTGATCCCGTTCAGCTCGAAGAAAATCAATCTGCTCAGAAGCCCGCTGACGATATTCCTGCTGCTCGCCGCGGTGCTCGCGCCGCTGATCATCGTCATGGCCGATTCGCTCGGACAGGCGCGGACGGTGCCGGACGCGCTGAAGACGTTCATCTATATCTCATTCGCGGCCGTCTTCTTCGTGGTCTTCACGATTGGGCTGCTGATCTATTTCTACGCGCGGCCGGGCCGCCCGCTTTTGCCCTATTTCTGGGGCTTTCTGATCGTCTTCCTGCTGATGATCCCCAGTGTGTTCGGCATCCCGTTCGTGCTCGACCTGTTCATCCTGCTGTTCCGCGCGCTGCCGGGGACCGATCCTTTCCTCCTCACCCAGACGTCCGGGGTGCCGGCCACTTTCTTCGCCCACTTCGTCGGGGCGGGGCTGATGGAAGAGGCGTTCAAGGCGATCCCCATCCTGATCGGCTTCGCCATCGCGTTGCGCCTGCGGCGGCGGCCGGGGCCGCCCTCCACCATGGCCAATTTCCTGGCCATTCGCGGCCCGCTCGACGGTGTTCTGCTTGGCGTGTTCGCCGGCGCCGCCTTCATCCTGGTCGAAACGGCCGGCCAATATCTGCCCGGCACGGCGATGCGGGTGGCGCAGGAAACGCGCAGCCTGGAGGCGGGACTGGCCCAGGCGCTCCTGCTCTATTTCCCCCGCGTGATCGGCGGCGCTGTCGGTCACATCGCCTATTCCGCTATCTTCGGCTATTTCATCGGCCTCGCCTTGCTGCGCCGCAAGCAGATGGTGCCGCTGATCCTCGGCGGCTGGCTGCTCTCCTCCTGGCTCCACGCCTTGTGGAACACGGCCGGGACGATCGACCCCAGCGGCTATTTCTTCTTCGTCGCCGCCGCGATCAAGGCTTTGTTCCTGATCGGCGTCGTGCTGAAGGCGCGTCAGCTGCACGTCAGCCGCTATGGCGATGCGGGCGACACGATGGGTTCGATCGTGATCGATCGCAGCGGCGGCGGACGCGAAACAGCGCCGCCCATCCCCGGGCATGGGCCTGCGCCTTTTGGCGGCTATGCGCCGGTACCGCCGCCTTACGGGAGCCAGCCTCCGCAGCCGGCTCAGCCGTTCGCGGGCTATGCGTCGAATGCGCCGCAGCCTGCGCCGGTCCCGGCCCCGCCCATTGCCCCGCCCAGTGCCGACCCGTACCCGGCGAGCGAAACCCTGCAGCAGCCGGTGGCGCTCGATCTGGCCGGGCAGCGCATTGCGCTCGATGCCGGGGTGGTCATCGATCTCGCCGCCATGCCGGCGCTGGCCGGGCGCGGCGCCGGCATGCGCGGCGATGTCGTCCCCCATCCGAGCCGGCCGGGCGTGCTGGGCCTGCGCAACAGCGGCGCCTGGCCGTGGACCGCCTATTTGCGTGACGGCACCAGCCAGCAGATCGATCGCGACCAGAATATCCGCCTTGCGCCCGGTGTCCGCATCGATTTCGGCGGCGGTCTGATCGGCGACGTGGTGGCGCGGGGCTAGGGGGATGGCGCTCGATCTCGACAGGACAATGCTGGCCCGGCGGCAGCTGCAGGTCGTGCTGATGCTCGACTGCTCCGGCTCCATGCGCGGGGACCGCCTCGCCTCGCTGAGCTATGCCCTTCTGACCGCCCTGCCTGATCTGAAGGAAGCGGCGCACGACAATCCCGAAGTCGACGTGCGCGTGCGGGTGCTCGCCTTCGGCTCGGCCGCGCATTGGCTTACCGACGGAGCCGTGCCGGTCGATGATCTGGTCTGGCCCGATCTGCACGCCGACGGCCACACCGCGATGGGCGCGGCGCTCGAGATGGTCGCCGACACCCTGGCCGAGGACGCCGCCGCGACTCGTCAATTGCCGCCGGTGCTGGTGCTCGCTTCGGACGGCTATCCGACCGACGACATCGTCGCCGGCATCCGCGCGCTGATGGCGACCCCCGAGGGCGCCGCCGCCACGCGCATCGCGATCGCGATCGGCAGCGATGCGGGCATGGCGATCCTGAACAAGTTCATCGCCAATCCGGCGCTGTCGCCCCTGCGCGCCAGCAATGCGGCCGAACTGGCGCAATATATCCGCTGGGCGACGACGGCGCCGGTGAAGCTGGCCTCATCGCCAATGACCGACGACGATCCGATCGCGGCGCTGGCGCGCAGCCGGCCGGCCGACATCACCGCCGTCAGCGACATCATCTGGTAGAAAGGAATGGCCATGTCGGTCGAGGATCGCCTTCTCATTCTGCTCAACCAGGCCCGCCAGACCGGCGGCGATGCCGCCTTGCGCGACGCCGCGGGGCTGCGTTCGCGACTGAGCAGCCAGGCGCCGGACCTGCACGGCGAGATTCAGGCGATGGCGGCGGCGCTGGCGATGGGCGCGCCGGTGCGGATCGCAGGCGCGGCCGATTCCGAGGCCGAACGCGCCGCGATCGCCGCCGACATTGCCCGGCAGGAGCGGCTGTCGATGAGCGTGGTCGAGCCCGGCCTGGCCGTCGCCTGCCAAGGCGGGGCCGGCATCGGCCCGGCTGCCGCTCCTCAGGCGCCGCCTGCGGGTGGCGACGATTGGGCGGGGGACAGCATCGTCGTCGGCGCCGTGGACGCGCCTGCTGCCCATAAGCCTGGTGAGGACGCCTGGGCCGGCGACAGCATTGCCGTCGGCGCTCCGGCTGCGGCGCAGCCGAACTTGGAGAAAGGTGGCTATCCACCCCCGGTCGCTTCGCCGCCACCATACGCACCCCCGCCGCCTTACGCCCCGCCCGAACCGGGGCCCTATCATCCGCCGCAGGGTGGCTACGGCCCCGGCCCCTACGGTCCGAACGCAGATCCCTATGGCGCGCCAGCGTCGCGGCCTTTCTATGCCCAGACCTGGTTCTTCGCGCTGATCGCGGCAATCATCATCAGCGCCGCAGTGGGCTATACCGTCTGGCGCAATTGGGGCGGCACCACCAATGCGGCCACCACGGCACAACCGACACCAAATAGCGCGCCTGTGCCGCCGGGCCCGCAACCACCGGTCACCCCGCAGCCTGCCAGCACCGCCCCCCGGCCCGGCGGGCCCACGCTTACCGCAGTCGACGGGCCGTCCGTCCGGCTGTCGCAACAGAGGCTGGCGGACGGGCGGATCGGCATCGGCTTTCGCGTCGTCGCGCAGTCCGGCCCGATCGACGGCATGATCATCTTGCCGCGCGGCGGCTGGGAGGGCGAAACGACCGTGCTCGCCAGCAATGGTGCGGGGGCACAGTCGATCGGGACCGGCCGGCTGATTCTGCAGGAGGGCGAGAACAATACACCCGTGCGGGGCATGCAGGTGCAATGGCGGCAGGACGGCGTCGGCGCGGGCGCGACCGAGCTTGCCTTCGCCAGCGCGCCCGGTACGGTCGATGTCGTCCTGGCCGGCGCGGGCCTGTGCATCGGCGATCCGCAAAGCGGCGAGATTATCGGCTGCGGCCAGATCGAGTGACGCGATGAATGCTTCCCCCGCCAATCCCTATGATCTGATCGCGGCGGACCTGCGCGGCCTGGCCGAGCAGGAGGGGCCAGCATTGTGGCGGAGCCGGCACCGGCTGACCGGGCTGATGCTGGACCATCAGCCCGAACTGCGCCGCGAGATCAAGACGATGGCGTCGGCGGTCGAGCTGGGCGTGGCGCAGGCGCTGGCGGAAGGCGACCGCAGCCTCGCCGGCATCGCCATCGACCGGCAAGCGGCATTGATGGAATCGGAAGTCGGGCTGAGGGCGGAGGTCGCGCAAAATGTCGTGCGCGCCATCGCCCACGCGCTCAATCTGGGGCCCCTGCCCAGCGTCTATGTCCAGGATCTCGGCGCCCGTTCGGATCCGCGGGGCAGCGACCGGCGGCCGGCAATGCCGCCCCAGCCGGTCGCCGCGCCGCCACCGCAACCCGCCTGGAGCAGCCCCTATGTCTCGCAGCCCATTCACCCCCAGCACCATTCGCAGCCCCGCGCAAAGGGTCCCAACCTCGCGCTGATCGCCATGGTCCTGGGTGGGGTGCTGGTTCTCCTGCTGAGCGTATTGCTCGTCCCGCAAATGCTGCGCGGCTCCGCTCCAGCCACCGACGTCGCGGCGCCGTCGCGTCCCCCCGCCAACGCCGCCCTGGGCTATGGCAATGAGCTCGCCGATTATCGCATCCCCGCGCAATCGACCCTGCAGGCGAACGTCGGCTCCGCCACGCCGCTGGACATACCCGCCGGCCGCCGCGTCACCACCGAACAGGTAAGCGAGCTCATCGCCAATGATCCCAATCTGTTGCTGATCGACGTGCTCGACGGCGCGCACGCGCGCACGCTATCGGGCGCGCGCTGGATTCCCGCGATCGGCCGGGCAGGCGCCTTTACCGACGAGAACCAGATCAACGGCAAGGCGGCGATCGACAGCCTGAGCGGCGGCGACACCGGCCGGGCTCTGGTCTTCTACTGCATCGGGGCGAATTGCTGGGAATCCTACAATGCCACCCTGCGTGCGGCCGCGATGGGCTATACCAACCTCTATTGGTATCGCGGCGGACTGCAGGCGTGGGAGGATGCCGGCCTGCCGATGCAGCCGCTCGGGGCCCAGCTCGGCGGCAATTAGAGTCTGTCCTGTTAAGACGCGTAAGCGGACAGACTCTACGCCCTCGGCGCGAGGCGCTTCGCTACTTGCCTACGCGCCCGGCGCAATTCCTCGCCCGCCTGGATGAGCTTGTAGCGGGCGCCGCCCGCAAGGCCGAGCTGAACCCGGTGCATCCACCAGGTGCCGAGCTGAACCTGGTCCAGTTCCTCCAGCATGAAGCGGCCCGACAAGGCGCGCGCGACGATCCGGAACAGGGCCTGCGCCTTGCGGTCACCCGAAATCCGCGCGCGCACGTCCGCGGCGACCTCCAGGTCGAACAGCCATTCACACAGCAGCAGGGTCAAGGCGCTGGCCCGCCCGCCGCCGAGGCGCCCGGCGGACTCGTGCAGCGCGGCGATGTCCTGCGGCGTCGCGCGGGAGAGCAGGGCCGCGACGTCCGCGATCCATTTCAGCCGGAACCAGCCGCTCCACCCGCCGTGGACGGCGAGATAGGCGTAGAGCTCGGGCGTCGCGAGGGTCGGAAAGACCAGGCCTTGCCCGATCGTCACCTGCTGGCGCGGACTGGACATGCCGATGCCGGGAACGAGCAGAGGGTGATCCGCCAGCCCGTCATGCAGTTCGATGATGCGGCCTTCGTGGTCGCGCCAGACCGATTCCTTGGCCGTCGCATGCCAGCGCAGCAGGCCCGGCAGGCCTTCTCGCGGCTCCGGAATCACACAGGCGAAGCCCTCCGCCGTCAGCAGTTCGGCGGCCGTGGCGACATCGGCTTCCTCGATCAGGACGTCGATGTCCCAGGCCGATTTGACCAACGGATTGCCATAGGCCAGCTGGCCGAGCGTCAGCCCCTTGATGAACAACAGGTCGACGCTCGCGGCGGCGAAGCGGCGCTGCAGCCGCGCCATGACGACGGCCGCCTTCATGTTCGTCGCCGTCGCCCGCTCCGCCCGGGCCCGAAGCGGGCCGGCGAATTCGGGCGGCAGCTCGACCGCCGCCTGCGACAGCGCCCGCCAGGCCAGGCCCTCGATCCGGTGCCGCCGGAACAGGCGCAGCATCACGTCCCAATCCGCCTCGGCGGCCAACGCACGGATCGCATCGCGGCGCGCAGGCGTCAGGTCAGGCGCGCAACAGGCCGCGGCGAGACGCAAGGGGTTTGGGGGCGGCGCGGCAATCTTCATCCACACGCGGCTTAGCCCGAGCCGCCGTCAGGGCAAATGCCCCGTCACTGCCGTTCGCGCACCGAGGCCAATTCGATCCCCGGCCAATCCTTGCCGTAGCGCGACAGCTCCCATTCGTTTCTGATCAACAGGACCGGCGCTCCGTCCTGATCGTCGGCCATGACGCTGCGGTGGCTGTCCAGGAAGCGCTTCAGTTCCGCCGGGTCCGCGGCGCGCACCCAGCGCGCGATGCCATAGGGGCTTTCCTCGAAGCCAAGCGCCACGCCATATTCCTGTGCCAGGCGGGACGTCAGCACTTCGAACTGGAGTTCGCCGATCGCGCCGACGATCCAGTGCGAGCCGATCGACGGCCGGAACAGGCGGATCACGCCTTCTTCGGCCAGATCGCCCAGGCCGCGCCGCATCTGCTTGACCTTCATCGGATCGTCGAGCCGCGCGCGGCGCAAGATTTCCGGCGCGAAATCCGGCAGGCCGGTGAAGGAAAGCTCGCCTTTCTCGACCAAAGTATCGCCGACACGCAGCGTGCCGTGGTTGGGAATGCCGACGATATCGCCGGCCTGTGCGACATCCGCCAGTTCGCGGTCGCGGGCGAAGAAAGTGATCGGATTGTGGATCGCGATCGCCTTGCCGACGCGCGTATTGTTGAGTTTCATCCCGCGCTTCAGCGTGCCCGAGCAGATGCGTACGAACGCCACCCGGTCGCGGTGATTGGGGTCCATATTGGCCTGCACCTTGAACACGAAGCCGCTCACGCGCGGCTCGTCCGGCGAGACTGAAGCGGGCCGCGCCGGCTGCGGCTGGGGCGGCGGCGCATGGTCGGCCAGGCCGTCCAGCAAGGCGGTGACGCCAAACAGCTTCAGCGCGCTGCCGAAGAAGACCGGCGTGAGGTCGCCGGCGCGGAAAGCGTCATGGTCGAATTGGGGATAAGCGGCCCGCGCCAGCCCCGCTTCCTCCCGCAGCGCAGCGGCCGCTTCCGGCGGCATCGCCCGGTCGAGCACGGGATCGTCGAGGCCGCGGCAGGCGATGTCGTCGCCGGGCATCGTGCCGTCGGCATCGCTGGCCACCGGCTGCAGGCGATCGGTGCGGAAATCGTACAGGCCGTGGAACAGCCCACCCATCCCCGTCGGCCAGTTTTGCGGGCTGACGTCGAGCTGCAATTTGTCGGCAATCTCGTCAAGCAATTCGAACGGGCTCAGCCCCTCGCGGTCGACCTTGTTGATGAAGGTGAGGATCGGGATGTTGCGCAGCCGGCAGACTTCGAACAGCTTGCGCGTCTGCGCCTCGATGCCCTTGGCCGCGTCGATCACCATGATCGCGGAATCGACCGCGGTGAGCGTGCGGTACGTGTCTTCGGAAAAGTCCTGGTGGCCCGGCGTGTCCAGCAGGTTGAACAGGATGTTGCCGCGCCGGAAGGTCATCACCGAGCTGGTGACCGAAATGCCGCGCTGCTGCTCGATCGCCATCCAGTCGGAGCGCGCGCGACGGCTGTCTCCGCGCGCGCGCACCTCGCCCGCCTCGCGGATCGCGCCGGCCGCCTGGAGCAATTTTTCGGTGATGGTCGTCTTGCCGGCGTCGGGATGCGAGATGATCGCGAACGTCCGCCGCTCGAGCGCCGACAGGTCGAGCTCCGGCGCTACGTCCTGGGCCTCGTCGCGCACGGCCAGGCGAAGCGCCTCGTCTGCCTGCACACCATCGATCAACTGCGCCATCTTCACTCCTGTGGCCCCCGCGACCGCGTCGCTCGCACCAACGTGGCCGATCGAACCAATGGCCCGATCAGCGCAGCGAGGTTTCCAAACCTGCGAGACACGCGCGATCCGCGCCAATGCCCGGGCAAAAGGCAAAGCTACCTCAAGTTTCGCTGCAGAAACAGCGACTTGAAGGTGGTGGAGCTGAGGAGGATCGAACTCCTGACCTCTGCAGTGCGATTGCAGCGCTCTCCCATCTGAGCTACAGCCCCGCGCCTTTTGCCGGGAGGGGAATGGGACCCGCCCCGCGCGAAGGCGCCCAGATAGCGATGCCGTGGCAGGCTGGCAATGGGCGCGTTACCGGGCTTCCGGTGCGGTGAAAAGGCGGGTAGCGTTTCGGGACTTATTCCGGAGGCTGAAGCCATGACCACGACCCGCGCCTGGACCCTGAAGCAGCGCCCGCAGGGCATGCCCACTCACGGTGATTTCGAGCTGAAGGCGCTCGACCTGCCGCCGCTCGGCGAGGGCGAGGTGCGCGTTGCCAATGCGTGGCTCAGCGTCGATCCCTACATGCGCGGGCGCATGAACGACGTGAAATCCTACGTCCCGCCGTTTCAGCTCGGCGCGCCGATGGAGGGCGGCGCGGTCGGCCGCGTGGTCGAGAGCCGCGCCGAGGGCTATGCCGAGGACGATCTCGTCCAGCACATGCTCGGCTGGCGCGACGTCGCGCAGGCCCCGGCCGCCGCCTTCAACAAACTGCCCCCGCTCGGCGTTGCCGACCACCAATGGCTTGGCAATCTCGGCCTGACCGGCGGCACCGCTTATTGGGGCCTGCTTGACGCGGCCCAGGCCAAGGAAGGCGAAACCGTGTTCGTCTCGGCCGCCGCCGGTGCGGTCGGCTCGGCGGTGGTGCAGATCGCCAAGGCCAAGGGGATGAAGGTCATCGGCTCGGCCGGCGGCGCGGAGAAATGCGCCTGGGTGAAGGAACTCGGTGCCGACGCCGTGATCGACTATAAGGCCGAACCGATCGTGAAGGGGCTGGTGGCCGCCGCGCCCAAGGGCATCGACGTCTATTTCGACAATGTCGGCGGCGACCATCTCGACGCCGCTCTGGCCGCCGCCCGCAGCAACGCGCGCTTCGCCATCTGCGGCCTGATCGAGGGCTATAACAGCGCCGAGCCCATGGCCCTGCGCTACCTCGCCAAGGTGATCGGCGCCCGCATCACGATCCGTGGTTTTCTCTTCCCCGATTATCTGCCGCGCATGCCCGAATTTTACGCCGAAATGGGCCCCTGGATCGCGAGCAGGGCGGTAACGTCGCGCGAAACGGTCCACGATGGCATCCACGCCATGCCCGACGCCTTCATCGGCCTGTTCGAAGGCAGCAACACCGGCAAGATGCTGGTGCGCTTATAGTCTAGCCGGAACCGCGACCCGCGCCGCGCCTTTACGCTCCACACCATCAAGCGGAGCGGAATCATGGCGCTGTCGGCGATCGCCCTCAATTGCAGTCTCAAGGCGTCGGATGGCGAAAGCTCTTCGACCGACACGATGATCGGCCTGATTGCCGACGCGCTGAAGGCGCATGGCGTCGCGGTCGCGGAGACGATCCGGATTGCCGATTTCAACGTCAAACCCGGCGTCACCTCCGACGAGGGCAAGGGCGACGACTGGCCGGGGTTGCGCAGCCGCATCCTGGCCGCCGACATTTTGATCTTCGGTACGCCGATCTGGATGGGCCAGCCCTCCAGCGTCGCGAAACGGGTCTGTGAACGCATGGACGCCTTCCTGTCCGAAACCGACGACCAGGGCCGGATGCCGAGCACCGGCAAAGTCGCGATCGTCGCGGTGGTCGGCAATGAGGACGGCGCGCATCATGTCTGCGCGGAACTGTTCCAGGCGCTGAACGACGTGGGCTGGACCATCCCCGCCGGCGCCGCCAGCTATTGGGTCGGCGAAGCAATGGGCAAAGTGGACTTCAAGGATCTGAAGAAGGTGCCGGGCAAGGTCAACGAAACGGTGGCGATGCTGGCGTCGAACACGGCGCACCTGGCCGGGTTGCTGAAGGGTGGGCCCTATCCGGGAGTCGAGTCTGACTGATGCGTTCGCCTCACACGGTGGCCGCTAGAAACAACGCCCTCGAGGTTGCGGACTGTCTCGTCTTGGAAAGTACGTTATCTCGACCCGACGGTTCATCGGCTCTGTAACGCCGTCGTCGGTATCCACGGAAGGGCGCGTCTCGCCAAAGGCCTGCAGTTCGATATGTTCGGGTGGCACACCTTCGGCCACCATCACATCCCTGACCGCCTTCGCCCGCGCGCAGGACAGCTGGACATTGGCCTCCCCCGTTCCCGCCCGATCGGTGTGACCTGCCACCACATACCTCAACGGGACTCGGATATGGCGCGGCCCGTCCCGCATCGCGCGCCTGACGCTGCGGATTGCATGGTCGATTTCCGGCGCTGAATTCCCGATGCCGAAGTACACAAAAACGGGCGGGACGCTGAGCGCAAACGCGGTCGCTGGCAGCGTTGCTACCAGCAGAAAGAACAAGTGGCGGACTTTCGACATCATGCGAGCACCTTAACCCGCTCCCCGATCCGCGCCAAATCCCCGACGAAGCGCGCATATTCCACCCGCTTCGCTGCCTCGTCCGGCAGCCGCAGCAGGTAGCTGGGGTGGACCGTCACCCACGCCTCGCCGCCATCGTCGGGCAGCGCCATCGGCGCGCCGCGGACGCGGCTGATCGTCATCGCCTTGCCGAACAGGCTGCGGGCGGCGGTGGCGCCCAGGGCCACGGTCAGCGGCGGGCGGATCAGCAGGCGCTCCTGCTCGATCCACCAGCGGCAGGCCTCGATCTCGCCGGCATCGGGCTTGGCGTGGATGCGGCGCTTGCCGCGCGGCTCGAACTTGAAATGCTTGACCGCATTGGTGACGTAGGTCTGCGCGCGGTCGACGCCCGCCTCGGCCAGCGCGCGGTCGAACAATACACCGGCCGGGCCGACGAAAGGCCGTCCCGCCAGATCCTCCTGGTCGCCCGGCTGCTCGCCGACGAACATGATCCTGGCGTCCAGCGGCCCTTCGCCGAACACCATCTGCGTCGCGGGCTTGTAGAGCGGGCAGCGGGTGCAGCCTTTCGCTTCCTCCAAGAGAGCTTCCCAGGCCGCCAGCGCGTTGCCGCCCGGCTGCATTGCCATTTCCGCCGTCTCGGCCCGTGCCATGCCCTCGCGCTCGATCCGATCCAGCTGGCGCGCCGAGGCCGCCACCATCGCCACCTCACGCTCCCGGGCGCCCGCGATCAGCGGCGCCACGAGGGCCGTCTCCGGCATATTCTTCCAATATTTCTTCGGCATTTCCTTCAGCATCGCGCCGACCTTCAGCCGGGCCGGATTGAAGATGGAGGCATAATAGGTCTTCCAGATTTCCTCGACCGGATCGCCCTCGGGCGCATCCGCGCGGCTCGCGCCGGGGCTCTCGGTCAGCGTCTCGCCGTCCCAATGGACCGACAGTTCCGGCGTCAGGATCGACCAGCGCATCCCGGCGAAGCGCCGCACGAAGAAGCCGGCATTGGTCCGCACGATGTGATGATCGGGTTCGAACCACGCCACGAAACGTGTTTCGTGGCGTGCCCCGGGCTGCGACCCGGGGCCCAGAAGCAAAGAATCGCGCGCCGTCCCGTCATCGTCGGCCACTTCCCGGAAGCGCACGAACGCGCGCATCTTGTGGATGTCGCGGCGCACCTCTTTGGCCATCCGCTCCAGCCGCTGGAGGCGCGGATCGGCGCTGTCCTCGATCGCTTTCGGCTCGCGCCGCAGCCGGCAGAGCAAAGCATAGAGCAAGGTGAAGCGCTCGGGGTCCGAATGGCAGATCACCGACTGGGCCAGGCTGATGAAGGCGCGCGGCACATTGAACGCCGCGCCGCTCGCTTCCGGCAATGGTGCGCTGTCCGCCGCGAACAGATCGCCCGGTCCGCCACCGACTCGCCAATCCACCTCACCCGGCGCCACGCCCGCCATCGCCAGCCTGCGCGCCGCGTCCCGCCAGCCTCCGAAATCGTCCGGTTCGTCGAGGGTGACGGCGTGCATGCCTGGGGCATCTCCCTTTGCCGCGATGAAAGCCGCAGTCGCCTACGGGTTCCCGGCAGGACGCTTATGCCCTTAAGAGAGAGGCATGACCCTGATTCTCTATTATCACCCCTTCTCCTCTTACTGCCAGAAGGCGCTGATGGCGCTTTATGAGAAGGAGGTCGATTTCGAGCCGTTCAAGGTCGATCTCGGCGATCCGCAGGGGCGGGCGATGTTCCAGGCGGTCTGGCCCTACGCCAAGTTTCCGGTGCTGCACGATATCGATACGGGCGCGACCCTCCCCGAGGCGTCGATCATCTGCGAATATGTCGACGGTCTCAGCACGACCGGCCCGCGGCTGATGCCGTCGGACCCGGAGGAAGCGCGCCGCGTCCGCATCTTCGACCGGGTGCTCGACAATTATCTCCATACGCCGATGCAGAAGATCGTGGCCGACCGGTTGCGGCCGGAAGGCAAAGGCGATCCCTATGGCGTGGAGGAGGCCAGGGCGCTGATCGCCACCAGCTACGGCATATTGGAAAGCCGCATCGCCGATGTCGGCTGGTTTGCCGGGCGCGAATTCAGCCTGGCCGATTGCGCCGCCGCGCCGCCGCTTTTCTACGCCGCGAAACTGGTCCCGCTGGACAGCCACCGCCGCCTGAGATCCTATCTCACGCGGGCGATGGAGCGTCCGTCGTTCAAGCGCTGCCTCGACGAAGCGCGCGACTTCCGCGCCTATTTCCCGGGCGCGGCGGGGGATGACGATTGGCCGGACAAGCCCGATCAGATGAGTTTCTGAAGATGGACGCCCCGGTCCCTTCCAGGCGCACCGTCCGCGTGGTGCCGATCGCGGCGGGTGTCGTCGTGGCAATGATCCTGCTCGCCCCGGTCGCCGCCTGGTTTCATTCGCGGGCGAGGCAGGCGGACATCGACCGCCGGACCAGCGAGCGGCTGAGGCCGGGCAAGTGAAAATCCATCATCTCAACTGCGGCACTTGCTGCCCCGTGGGCGGTCGCCTGTTCGACGGGAGCAGCGACGCCCTGCACGCCCGCCTGGTCTGCCACTGCCTGCTGATCGAAAGCGATGCCGGGCTGATCCTGGTCGATACCGGCTTCGGCACGCGCGACATCGCCAACGACCACCGCCTCGCCGCCTCGCTCAAGGCGATCGTGCGCCCGCGCCTCAGCCCGGACGAAACGGCGCTCGCCCAGATCCGCGCGCTCGGCTTTCACGCCGACGATGTGCGCCACATCCTCGTCACGCACCTCGACAGCGACCATGCCGGCGGGCTGGAAGATTTCCCGCGCGCCACCGTCCACGTCACCACGCGGGAAAAAGAAGCGGCCGACGCCCGCGATGGCGGCCTGCTCGTGGGCCGGAGCCGCTACCGGCCCGGCCAATGGGACGACGTGCAAAGCTGGCGGCTCTACCCGATGGGCGGCGGCGAGCCCTGGTTCGGCTTCGACAGCGTCCGCGACCTGCACGGCTTGCCGCCCGTGATCCTGCTCGTGCCGCTGCCGGGCCACACCTGGGGCCATAGCGGCATCGCGGTCCGCGAGCCCGGCGGCAACTGGCTGCTCCACGCCGGCGACGCCTATTTCTACCGTGGCGAAGTCGGCAGCGGGCCTTATGCCTGCCCGTCCGGCCTGCGCGGCTATCAGCGGCTGATGGCCGTCGACGGCAAAGCCCGCCTGGCCAATCTCGAACGGCTCCGCCGCCTGAGCGTGAAGCATTCCGCCGAAGTCCGCCTGTTCAGCGCCCACGATGCAACGGAGTTCGAGCTGCTGGCGGGGCAGGCCTGACCGATCGTTCCGCCTCCGTGCATATTCGGTTCAGCGGCACTCATTGATTGTCGCGTCGGGACATTGGCCGAGGGGAGACGGGGACGATGTGGGCGATCGGATTGGCGGCGATGCTGGCGGCGCAGCCCGCTACTGCTCCGGCTCAGGCGAACTATGTCATTGTCCCGCAATCGCGCGGCGTGGACATACGCGATCTCGTGACGTGGCTAGGGCCCGTGCACGAGGCGGGTGGCCCGGTGCTTCGGCGCACTGTCACGCCGTCGCGCGAGATGATCCGCTGCGCGGGTGGCGCGCGCGATGCGGATGCCGTGGCCCTTTGTCTGCGCGCGCTGCTGGCGCCTGGCCAAACCGATCCATCGGTCATTTTCCTGGTCCACGATGCACCGCGCGCGCAGACTGCGAGCCGCACGATCAGCTGCATCGGACCCCGCAGCGTCGGCCGTGCCGAGCTTCCCGGCTCGGCGCGCCGGGCGGCGCCGGCGGCACGGATTGTTGCCGCGCAGGGACTGCGCGACTGCGTGGCGCACGCACTGGCCCCGCCGCAATATCATCTGTCCCGCATGCCGGACGGCACGCCGACCTGGCGCGTCAGGCAAGCGCGCCAAATGTCCGCGACAGCGGCCGAAGCCGGCCTCCGGGCGCGCGACCGGATCATGATCCGGTTCAGCGATCCGCCGATCTTCAAGCCGAATACGGAGCGCGCTTGTTATGTCCGCGGCCTGGTAGTCGCGGTAGAGGGGGGCGATCACATGCGGCTGGGTGACATGATCTCGATGCGACGCGGCTGCGCCAGCGCTCGACAGGGGATTTTCTCACAGCTGTTCCCGGACGAGCATCTGCGCGCTGGCGCGACTGCGCGTCTGCACCTCGACGTAAACGCCGAGCTATATTTCGTGGAGCTGCCGTTCCCTGTGCGCTGAACGCGCCGCTTACTCCCGCGCGTCTCCCGGCATTTCGGTTTCCGCCCGCTCCAGCTCCTTCGGCTTGCGCCGCTCGAACACCTTCGCGATCTCGTCTTCCTTGGTCTTGGTCAACTCTTTCGCGGCGGCCGGGAACATCTCCTCTTCCTCCTCCTCGATATGGTGGAAATAGCGGTCGCGCAGCGTCTTGAACTTCGACATCCAGAACAGGGACGCGGTGTCCTTCTCGACCAGCTCGCCGAGCAGATCGTCCAGCTCCTTATGCTCCGAGACCGAATGCCGCGCCTCGTCGCGCAGCTCCGGATTGGCGAGCATCACCGAATAGAGCGCCTCTTCCTCGGCCGCGGCATGCGCCTGCAGCTCGACGCGCAGGATGTCGAACAGCTCCCGCCGCTCCTCGTCCTTGCGCGACGTATCCTCAATCCGCGCGATCAGCTCGCGATGGCGGTCATGGTCGGCTTTCAATTCGGCATAGATTTTGGCGTCGGCCATCGTCGGAATCTCCTTGTGCAGGCCGACAACCGACAAGGGCCGTCCTCGTTTCACCTGCGAACCATTCTCACCGATCAGGCGGCGAACAATTCCAGTTGCTCGGTCTTCGGCGCCAATCGCGCCGCCAGATCGGCGCGGTCGGTGAGCGCGACCGGGCGCCAGTCGGCCGCAATCAGAAAGGG
>JBBSLM010000010.1:0-20903 GCA_038255245.1 Sphingomonadales bacterium | reverse complement strand
GTCTGCCCCTTCACCACCGCATCCGCCTCGACGATCACCGCCTCGATCGTGTCGGGCAGCTGCACACTGATCGCTTCCTCGTCATGCAGCTCCATCACCACGTCCATCCCGTCCTGCAGGAAGGCGGCGGCGTCGCCGAGCAGGTCGCGCGGCAGATTGGTCTGCTCGTAGGTTTCCTTGTCCATGAAGGTCAGCATGTCGCCCTCGGCGAACAGGAACTGGAAATCCTTGGTGTCGAGCCGCACCTTTTCGACCGTCTCCGCCGAGCGGAAGCGGACGTTGTTCTTGCGGCCGTCGCGCAGATTCTTCAGCTCCACCTGCATATAGGCGCCGCCCTTGCCGGGCTGGGTGTGCTGAATCTTCACGGCGCGCCAGATGCCGCCTTCATATTCGATGATGTTGCCGGGACGAATCTCGACGGCGTTAATTTTCATGGCTTGCTCGCAGGTTCGGAAGAGGCGCGCCTCTAGCGGGCGCGGCGGCTCCGGGCAAGCAAGGGGTAGGGATTGACCGGCGTGCCCTGGTGCCAGCGCTGCCCAGTCGCCATGCGGTAGACGGCGAAGTGCAGGTGCGGGCCCGCCGGGCTGGCATTGCCGGTGAAACCCACCGTGCCGATATTCTGACCCCGCTCGATCCGCTGCCCCACGGCCAGGCCAGGCGCGTAGGCATCCAGATGCGCGTAATAATGCACCCAATCATTATCCTCGGTGCGGATGTAGATCGTGATGCCGCCAAGGCGGCTGCGGTGAAGCCGCTCTACCGTTCCCGCCGCAGCCGCGAGGATCGGCGTGCCGCGAGGCGCCATGATGTCGATGGCGTTGTGCACGCGGCGACCGCCGCCGCGCGAGGCACGGAAGGTGTCGACGAGCGAACGGGTCGTGATGCCTTCGACCGGAATGGCCAGTCCGGCGTCGACTTCTCTCACGTCCGAACCCGCACTGCTGGACGCAGGCGAGGCCGCCGCGTTTGCCCGGTCACTCGGATCCGTGCCGATGTTTGCGATTGACCAGAACGCGCTGATCGCCGCGGCGATGGTGATGATTGCCCCCATGCGCGCTGATCATCGGGAGATTGGCTTTCCTGTCAACGCGGCCTGCCTTGCCGGGGGAGCGGTCCACCGCGCTTTCGTCGCGCAGCACATCTCCAGACGGGCGCCGAAGCTAATTCGGGGGGTCCCGTCCGGCCTAGCGACCGGTCAGCAGAGGGTAAGGGTTGACCGGCGTGCCTTCGTGCCACGACTCGCCAGACGCCATCCGGTGAACCGCGAAATGGAGGTGCGGGCCTTCGGGATTGGCGTTGCCCGTGAACCCAACCGTGCCGAGCGGCGCGCCACGCGCCACCCTCTGGCCTTCCGCGAGACCCGGCGCATAGGCGTCGAGATGGGCATAATAATAGATCCACTGACCGTCGTCTGACCGCACATAGGCGCTTATGCCGCCGCCGCCCTCGCTGAAGTGAAGCTTTTCGATCGTCCCCGGCGCCGCCGCGATCACCGGCGTGCCGCGATCGGCCATGATATCGATCGCATTGTGGACCCGCGCGCCGCCGGAGCGCGAAGCGGTGTAGGTGTCAACCAGGTCGCGGGACGTCTTGCCCGCCACCGGGATCGCGAGACCGGATGGCGCGATGAGCAGCTGGTTTTCGCTTCCGGTCGTCGCCGTCACGGTCTTGCCAGGCGGGAGGTCGGCGACGATCTCGGCCGTGTCTCCCGGCGGCGGCGCCGAAGAAATGCCGCCGGCGCCGTTATAGACCGTGATCCAGAACAGGCTGGTCAGCGATGCCGTCACGATGACGATGGCGATCGTGCGCAGGGCGGACAAGGACTTCATATCGTCCGCCACAACCCATTACGGCGACGCATCGTTCCGGCGCCGGTTGAAGCCGGCGACCGCCGCGACACCTTGGGCGCCGCGGCGGCGTCAGCGGTCAGCGCTTGCCGCCGAGATCGAAGCGATCCGCGTTCATAACCTTGGTCCAGGCCGCGACGAAATCGCGCACGAACTTCTCCTCGTGGCCATTTTCGGCATAGACTTCGGCCACCGCGCGCAGCTCGGAATTGGAGCCGAAGATCAAGTCGGCGCGGGTCGCCCGCCAGGTCTCGTGGCCGCCCTTGCGGTCGGTCGCGATATATTCCTGGTCGTTCGAGCCTGCGACCGCCTTCCAGACATTGGTCATGCCGAGCAGATTGACGAAGAAATCGTTGGTCAGCTGGCCCGAACGGTTGGTGAAATGGCCGTGGCCACGCTCGCCATGATTGGCGCCGAGCACGCGCAGGCCGCCGATCAACACCACCATTTCCGGCACCGAGAGGCCGAGCAAGGACGCACGGTCGAGCATCATTTCCTCGGTCTTCACCGCCAGCTTCTTCTTGCCGACATAATTGCGGAAAGCGTCGGCCTCAGGCTCCATCACGTCGAAGCTTTCGGCGTCGGTCTGCTCCGCCGTCGCGTCGCCGCGGCCGCCGGTGAAGGGCACGCTCACATTCGAGCCGCCGTCCCGGATCGCCTTTTCCAGGCCGACCACGCCGCCAAGCACGATCGCATCGGCCAGCGACATATTGCCGCGCAGGCCGTTCAGCGTGTCGAGCACCTTGGCGAGCATCGCCGGCTCGTTGACCTCCCAATCCTTCTGCGGCGCGAGCGCCACGCGCGCGCCGTTGGCGCCGCCGCGATGGTCGGACTTGCGATAGGTGCTGGCCGATGCCCAGGCGGTCTTGATCAGTTGACTGACGGTCAGGCCGCTGTCGGCGATCTTCGCCTTGACCGCGGCGACCTCCGCCTCGGACGGCATCGTGCCGACCGGGACCGGGTCCTGCCAGATCAGATCCTCGGCCGGGACTTCCGGGCCGAGGTAACGGACCTTGGGGCCCATGTCGCGATGACACAGCTTGAACCAGGCGCGGGCGAAGGCGTCCTTGAAGGCCTCATGATCGTTACGGAATTTCTCGCTGATCGCGCGGAATTCCGGGTCGATCTTCAACGCCATGTCGGCGGTGGTCATCATCGTCGGGACCTTGATGTTCGAGTCCCATGCCGCCGGCGCCATATCCTCTTCGCGCTGGTTGATCGGCTGCCATTGCTGCGCCCCGGCGGGCGAGCGGACCAGTTCGTAATCATAGTCGAGCAGCAAGCGGAAATAATTCTCGCTCCACTCCGTCGGCGTATTCACCCAGGCGCCTTCGATGCCGCTGGTGACCGTGTGCTCGCCAATGCCGCCACTGTCATGGCTGCTGACCCAGCCAAAGCCGAGCGCGGCGATGTCGCCGCCCGCCGGCGCCTTGCCGAGCAGCGACGCGTCGCCATTGCCGTGCGCCTTGCCGAACGTGTGGCCGCCGGCGGTGAGCGCGACGGTTTCCTCATGGTTCATCGCCATCCGCTCGAACGTCGCCTTGATGTCGCGCGCGGAGAGCAAGGGATCGGGGTTGCCGCCCGGCCCTTCCGGATTGACGTAGATGAGACCCATCTGGATCGCGGCGAGCGGACCGTCGAGCGCCTCATAGCCATTGTCCGGGTCGATGCGGGTCTGCACGCCCTCATTGACCCATTTGTCTTCCGAACCCCAATAGATGTCGCGCTCGGGCTCGAACACGTCGGCGCGGCCGCCGCCGAAGCCGAAGACCGGACCGCCCATCGATTCGATCGCGACATTGCCGGTCAGGATGAAGAGGTCGGCCCAGCTGATCTGCTGGCCATATTTCTGCTTGATCGGCCACAAAAGGCGGCGCGCCTTGTCCAGATTGCCATTGTCCGGCCAGCTGTCGAGCGGGGCGAAACGCTGCTGCCCGCTATTGGCGCCGCCGCGCCCGTCGGCAGTGCGATAGGTGCCCGCCGCGTGCCAGGCCATGCGGATGAAGAAGGGGCCGTAATGGCCGTAATCGGCCGGCCACCAGGGCTGGCTGTCGGTCATCAGCGCCGTCAGGTCCGCCTTCAGCGCGGCATAATCGAGCTGCTTGAACGATTGCGCATAATCATAGTCCGCACCCATCGGGTTTGACGAGCCATTCGGATTGAGGATTTCGGTGGCGAGCATCTCCGGCCACCAGTCGCGATTCGTACGGCCAAGCAGACCCCGAACGCCACCATCGCCACTCACCGGGCAGCCGCCCTCCATCGATCCGGTTTTCGCGTCCATGATGCTGATCCTCTTTGTTGCTTTGGATTGGGTCTAGACCCCGACGCCGCGCGACGGAAACAAGTTCGCTCCATCAGCGGTAATCAGAAAATCGATTAGACGAGGGTCAGATGTCGATCTGGTCGATCACGACCGCGAGGCCCGCGAGGCGGGACGCCCGTCCCGTTGCGCCGCTTTACGCGCGCCGCCAGTCGCGTCGCGTCATGCCCACGAACCGTTCGCCGGTACCGGTCGCGTTTCGCACCAATATGTCGCGCAGCTTCTTGGTGTTTTCGATTTCGACCAAACCCTCAGGGGTGAAGGCGAGCTTGCGGTTCTCCGGGTCTCCATAAACATGGTGGGATAGCAACGGGTTGGTCAGCGCCTGGGAAAAGGCATCGAGCGCCACCATGGCGAGCAACAAGTCCGGTAAGGGGCCGTTTTCATTCCGCGGCTCCGCGAACAGCCCGACATAGAATTCCACATTGTCCGGCTCACCATAGAGCCGGTCCAGTTCGCGGGCGAGTGCAAGGCGCCGAGCGCTCTCTACCGGATCGTCACTTTCGCCAACGATGTCGCCAAAGTCGTCGGCGGACTCCATATCCATCGCGCGGCGATAGTCATTGTAGCTGGCGATGTCGTTGCTTCGCGCCTGCGCGATCGCTTTCGCTTCGACAGGCACGAGGAAGTCCGCCGAGTTGCCCAGCCCGAGTTCCGTCGCATTATTCGCGGACACCTGAACAAAGGCATTCGCGAGCCCGCCGCTGATGAGCAGTTCGTTGTTCAGGTTCATGGCCGTGCCGTCGATCGCCGCGCCGTTCCATTCCAACTTTTGGGGGACGAGCGAATGCCAGCGATAGAGCAGGCTGAATTCGGCCGTCATCCAGTTCGGACGGTTCCACTTCGCCTTCCACGCGACCTGCGGGTCGGCAGCGAACTTGAACACGGACGTGTTGATGTGGTTGATATATTCCTCAACCACGATCTTGATGAACATCACGATCACGATGTTGCGCGCAATCTGAAAGACCCGCTCATCGTCCCAGGCCGGATTGCCCACCTCGAGCAGCCCGGCCAGCCGATTATGCTCGCGCAGGAACAAGGCGTTCATCATCGCGACCTGCGGGTTGGCATTCGCCCGATCTCCTCCGACCGCGAACAAGGTCTTGCGCGTCGCGGGCGTCGTGTGATCGATACCCAGCGGCAGGTCGAGGCCGCGGAATTCGTCTTTGACCCGATCGTCGGGGCCATAGAGAAAGGGCGGGAACTCCTCGCCGCCGATCTGCTGGGACTTCAGCCGGCCCTTCATGCCGGGGGCGGAGGATTTCAGCCGAAGGGCGTCGGTCTGTTCCTCGGTGCGCCCATAAAGCGGGCTTTGGTCGATTTCATGGTTGGACGTTGTTCGGCGGCGGTCTTCAGCCGTATTGGACATCATCGTGCGGATGAAGCCGTCGGTGAGATATTGCGCGAAGGCCGGGAACAGGCAGGTGGATTTCGGGCAGCGGCGCTGCCCCGCGGGATCCGCCGCAAACAAAGCGACGACGTCCGCGATCGGCGGCTTGCGCGTACCAAGTGCTTCGGTCGCCGGATAAGTGGCGGGAGGCAGCAGGCGCGCGTTATAGGTTCGATCCGTAAGACCCGACCAGCAGATATAGGGATATCGCGTGCTCCAGGGATGCGGTCGATTGCGGGCGCGATTGACGATCTTGTTAATCAGGAACTCGTTCACATCGCCATGACCGACAAGCGCCGTTACCGCTTCGAGCGCGAGATCCTCTAGATAAGAACCCATTTGTGCCTCCCCCGGGAGCAATGGAATTCATCTCAGCAGAGTTGCTCTTATGCGACTATCGCGGGCGGCGTGCAACATCCTGGAGACGCGGAGACAGACTTCGAGTCCGTCGCCTGACACGAATTTCTTATCGTCGCGATCATGACGCCGACCGCGAAGACTTCTTGAACCGCGGTGCGCCTTACCTTCCGTTCCGTGGCAGCGCGAGCGAACCCAGCACCGCCAGCAACGCCGCTCCCGCGAGCAGCCAGGCGCCGACAAAGGCCGCGCCCAACACCGCCGCGATCGCCACCGCCGCTCCGGCCGGGATCAGAGCGAGCAACCAGATGAGCGGCGCGAACCGCCTGTTCCCGCGCCACGCGACGAACGCCCAGGCCAGCGCCACCGCGATCCAGTCCAGGCCGGGGAGATGCCAGAGGATCTGCACCACCGCGCCGCGCTCCCCCGGCAGCCAGCCGCCGACCGCGCCGCCGCCGGAAAGATGCAGCCCAGCCGCAGCGAGCAAGAGCAATGCCGCGATCGACAGCAGGATGCGCGCCAGCATCACGCCTCGCCTCGCAGCGCATCGAACGCCCGCACCGCCGCGCCCGGCCCGGCGGGATCGTTCCAGACCGCGCCGCACACCGCGAGGAAATCCGCGCCGGCATCGATCAGCGGCAGCGCATTGCTTGGATTAATCCCGCCGATCGCCACGCAGGGCAGCTCGAAAATGGCCGACCACCAGCGGAGGATCGAAGGATCGGGCCGGTGCGAACTCGCCTTGGTCTGGGTGTCGTAAAAGGCGCCGAACGCGACGTAATCCGCCCCGGCGTCGCCCGCCTCCATCGCCAGATGCCGGCTGTCATGGCAGGTGACGCCGATCTGCGCCGCCGCACCCAGCTCCGCCCGCGCCTCGCGCGGATCGCCATCGCCCTGCCCCAGATGCACGCCGTCCGCGCCCAGCCTTTTGGCCAGGGCGACGCTGTCGTTGACGATGAAGGCGACCTCGCGCTCGGCGCAGATCGCCTGCAACGGCTCGGCCAGCCGCGCCGCCTCATGTTCGGTGACGCCCTTCACCCGGAACTGGAACGCCGCCACCGGCCCGCCGTCCAGCGCCGCGCGGAGGCGGTCCGGAAAGTCGCCGCCGACGTCGAGCGGCGAAATCAGATAGAGTTGCCAGTCGGCCCGCTTGCGCGGTTCGAACTGGTCGGCGAAATCGGGGTCGAGGGTGAGTTCGTCATCATTCATGTCCGCGCTGTAGCCTTGGCAGGGGCAGCGCGGAAGCGCCCGCCGTTCAGCCGCGGCTCACTGCCTGTGCGGCAAAGGCGGCACATGAGACATCTGCTTCCCGCCTTTGCGTCGCTCGCTCTCGCCGCCTGCGCGACCTTGCCCGCGCAAACCCAGCCGCGGCACGAAGGCCCCGCCGCGCTCGGCCAGGCGACCTATGTCGACGGCCCGATCGTCACGCCGCTGGAGGTGGTCGAGGATAGCCGCTGCCCCGAGAATGCCCGCTGCGTCTGGGGCGGCCGGGTCGTGCTCAAGGTACGAGTCGCGGGCGGCAGCGGCTCGACCGAGCGCAACCTGATCCTGGGCGAGCCGACGCCGTTCCTGGACGGCCGGCTCACGCTGAATTCGGTCACGCCCGAACGCAACACCGGCCGCACGCTAAACCCGAGCGACTATCGCTTCGGCTTCGAATTTCAGGGCGGGCTGTAGCGGTCCACGCAAGGCGATGAATGCCCTCGTTACGCGCTATCGCAAATGCGCTCGAAACTTGATCGCACATCTCGTTCGATCGCGATCCGAAGATCCTGCGACACTTCGCGTGCGTGACACTCGAGCTTCCGCCAATGGCTCGGCGACATTCCATATCGACCCGCGATGGCATCAACGGACAACCCCATAATGTCGCGGGCAACGCGCAGCGGCATCACCCCGAAGAGAAGGTTCCGGCCCATCCCGTCCTTATCCCGGGCCAAAAAAAGTTCGTATTTGGAAGCGGCAATGCCAGGATCAATCGACGGCTCCGCTGAGGCTTCTTCACGTTCCAGTAGACTGGTCGAAACTTCAACCGCCTTCGACGCTTCAAGCAGCGTCAGGCCGTAGCGCTTCCTGGCCTCATAGAGCGGATTCGATTCCGGCCCTCGGTCTTGAAATAGCGGGACAACAGACATGGGCTGACTCACAACTAGGCGTACCGGCAATCCGCTCCGAAAGCCGTCAGCGGTTTCGATTATGGGGAAGCTCTCAGGCCACCATTTCGTGGAGCCCACACCCCAGCCCGTCGAGACGGGCCAGCGCCTTGGCAACTTCCTCGGTCGGAGGAGTCCCCGCCAAAACGGCGTCGCAGGAATCCCGTAAGGTCGCGATGATCAGATTCGTACCAGCTTCATTCGTCACACAGTTCATGAGATTTTTCCCCCCGAGATTCAACGCAAGCGAGATGAACATCGACTGTGCATGCCAGTTGCGCGTGTCGCCCGGCACCCGGTTCCGTACGCGGTTGTCGCATTCGACCTGCCGGTCGCGAAGGAAGGCGGTCACCGCAGGATTGAAACCTGAACTAGGCCGGAAGACCTCCATTTCGTCGCTATCGTGCGTCGATCTGATGATCGACCAGGTGATGCCCCCAGCCATTTCCGCCGGCTCCAGCGAATGCAACTCGCTAAACTCGTAGAGACGATGCCGAACCTTCACGAGATAGCGGCAAATAGGATCGATATAAGCGGGCGAGACACACATCGAACGTCTCCTAGGGGTAATCATTTGCCCCAAGAGTGGTCGCGTGTCAATAGATTGCAGGTTGGAACCAACCAACCATCGACGCCTCAGGATTAGACCCGTCAAGCCTTCACGGTCGACGCGGTGTAGATTTCGTCGATCGCGCCGCCGAGCGCCGCGTCGAATTCCTCGTCGCTCATCTGCGCGCGCAGATCCTCGAGCAAAGCGCGGCTGAAACTGGCGATGACGCCGCGATTTTTGGCAAGCGCGGCGCAAGCCTCGGGCCGGGCGAAGCCGCCCGAGAGCGCGACGACGCGCAGCACGCGGGGGTGATCGACCAGAGCGTCGAACAGGCCCGGCTCGGTCGGCAGGCTGAGCTTCAGCATGACGCGGTCGTCGCCCGGCATGGCGTCCAGCGCCTTGGTCAGCTCGTCCAGCAGGATCGCGTCCGCTTCCGCCCGCTCCACGCTCTTGATGTTCACTTCCGGCTCGATGATCGGCACCAGCCCGGCGGCGAGCACCTGTTGCCCGACCTCGAACTGCTGCTTCACCACCGCGGCAATCCCCTCGCGGTTGGCGAAATTGATCACCGAGCGCTCTTTCGTGCCATAGACGCCGAGATCGCGGGCGCGGGCAAGCAAGGCGTTCAGTTCGGGCATCGGCTTCATCAGCTGGACGCCGTTCGCCTCCTCCTCCAGGCCCTTGTCGATCTTGATGAACGGCACGACGCCGCGGCCGCGCAGCACTTCCGGCACCGGCTTGCCGTCAATCTCGCCATTCATTGTCTTTTCGAACAGGATCGCGCCGATCACCTTGTCGCCGGCGAAGGCGGGCGAGGTGATGATCCGGCTGCGCATCTGGTGGATGAGGCCGAACATCTCCTCGTCGCCCGAATAAGCGCCTTCTTCGATCCCGTAGCCCTTCAGCGCCTTGGGGGTGGAGCCGCCGCTCTGGTCCAAAGCGGCGATGAAGCCTTTGCCGCTTTCGATCTGGGCGGTCATGTTCGGGTCGGTCATCTATTAGTTCCTTATTCGAATCAGCGTTGCGACGGAGGCCATGATGGTTCGTAGTCCCCGCGGAGTTTCTCAATTTCATCATGTATGGCGAGGATTTCCTCGGCGTACCGCTTCAGCGTAGTTCGACGTCGGCGCCTCAGAGTGTGCTCCAGGCTTCCCCAGATTTGCCGTCCATGCAATTCAAACGGACCAGCGGAATTGGCGTGGTCCCAGAGCTTTCGATACCGTTGATAAAGTCGTTGGTCTGGGAAATGCGCGGGTAGAAGCGCAATAAAATTCATCATTGCGGACTCCATCCGCTGCCATCCTGGCGCGAAGGAGACAGCCAGCATCCTTACCGCCTCATCAAACTTTTCTGCGGGATAGGACCAGGCAAAATAGTCTCTGTTTGTCATCGTTCCCTAAGCGCCATCACACCTGGCAATTCCCTGCCTTCCATCCATTCGAGGAAAGCGCCGCCGGCGGTGGAGACGAAGGTGAAGTCGTCCGCGACGCCGGCATGGTTCAGGGCAGCGACGGTATCGCCGCCGCCGGCGACGGAAACCAGGCTACCTTCCTGGGTCAGCGCCGCGGCGGTGCGGGCGAGCGCGACGGTGGCGGCGTCGAACGGCGGCGTCTCGAACGCGCCCAATGGGCCGTTCCAGACGAGCGTGCGGCAATTCTTGATCGCGTCGGCGAGCGCCTCGACCGCGGCCGGGCCGACGTCGAGGATCATCTCGTCGTCGGCGACCTCGTGGACGTTGCAGGTTCGCAAGCTCGGCGGATTGGCGGCGAATTCCTTTGCCACCACCACATCGTAGGGCAAATGAACGATGCAATTCGCCTTCTCGGCGGCTGCCAGGATCTGCTCGGCGGTGGCGGCGAGATCATGCTCGCACAGCGACTTGCCGACCTTCACCCCGCGCGCGGCGAGGAAGGTGTTGGCCATGCCGCCGCCGATGATCAGGTGATCGACCTTGGCGACCAGATGCCGCAGCACGTCGAGCTTGGTCGAAACCTTCGCGCCGCCGACCACCGCGGCGACCGGCCGCTCCGGATTGCCGAGCGCCTTTTCGAGCGCTTTCAGCTCCTTCTCCATCGCCCGCCCCGCATAGGAGGGCAGCAGATGCGCGATCCCCTCGGTCGAGGCGTGGGCGCGGTGCGCGGCGGAGAAAGCGTCGTTGACGTAAAGATCGCCGATCGCGGCCATCGCCTGCGCGAGCGCCGGGTCGTTCTTTTCCTCGCCGGCGTGGAAGCGGGTATTTTCCAGGATCGCGACATCGCCCGGCTGCATCATGCCCACATATTGGCTGGCCAGATCGCCCACGCAGTCGCCGATGAAGCCCACCGTGCGCCCCAGCACCTGTTCGTAGGGGCGCGTAACGAGGGACAGCGACATGCCGGGCTGCTTATTGCCCTTCGGCCGCCCGAAATGGGCGAGCAGCAGCACGATCGCGCCCTTGTCCGCCAGCTCCGTGACAGTCGGCAAGGTCGCGAGCAGACGGGTATCGTCGCTGACCGCCCCGTCCTGCATCGGCACATTCAAATCCACGCGGACCAGCACGCGCTTGCCGTGGACGTCGCCGATATCGTCGAGGGTTTTGAATGCAGTCATCGTCTTCCTCTTACTCCCCTCCCGCCCGCGGGAGGGGCAGCTTGCGAAGCAAGCGGGGTGGGGTTGAGCGGCCCCACCCCGGCGCTTCGCGCCTTCCCCTCCCGCAAGCGGGAGGGGAGTTACCTACCCCAATTTCGCCATCGCGCCGGCGGTATCGACCATGCGGTTCGAGAAGCCCCATTCATTGTCGTACCAGCTGACCACGCGGACCAGCTTGCCGCCGAGGACGGCGGTTTCCAGACTGTCCACGGTCGAGCTGGCGGCATTGTGGTTGAGGTCGATCGAAACGAGCGGCTCGTCCGTATAGGCCAGCACGCCCTTCAGCGCGCCGTCCGCGGCGGCCTTCAGCACCGCATTCACTTCCTCGACCGAGGTGTCACGAACAGGCGTGAAAGTGAGGTCGATCAGGCTGACATTCGGCGTCGGCACGCGGATCGCGGAGCCGTCCAATTTGCCCTTCAGCTCCGGCAGCACTTCGGCCACCGCGCGGGCGGCGCCGGTGGTGGTCGGGATCATCGACATGCCGGCGGCGCGCGCGCGGCGCATGTCGGGATGGATCTGATCCAGGATCTTCTGATCGTTGGTGTAAGCGTGGACGGTGGTCATCAGCCCGCGCTCGATGCCGATCTTGTCGTTCAGCACCTTGGCGACCGGGGCCAGGCAATTGGTGGTGCACGAGGCGTTGGAGACGATCGTGTGCTCGGCCGTCAGCTTGTCGTGATTGACGCCGTAGACGACGGTCAGATCGACGCCCTTGGCTGGAGCCGAGATCAGCACCTTTTTCGCGCCCGCATCGATATGCTTCTGCGCGCTCGCCCGGTCGGTGAAGAAGCCGGTGCATTCCAGCGCGATCTCGATGCCGTTGGCGGCGTGCGGAAGATTGGCCGGGTCGCGCTCGGCGGTCACCTTGATGCGCTTGCCGTCGATGATCAGATCGTCGCCGTCCGCCGAAACCTCGCCCGGATAGGGGCCGTGCACGCTGTCGCGCTTGAACAGCATGGCGTTCGACTTGGCGTCGGCCAGATCGTTGATCGCGACCAGTTCCAGCCCGCAATCGGGCCGCTCCAGGATCGCGCGCGCCACCAGGCGGCCGATCCGCCCGAAACCGTTGATCGCAACTTTGGTCATGCTTGATATTCCCTTAGTCTGGTCAAAATCTGCGGCGTGATCGCGTCCGCGGTCAGGCCGAATTTCTTATAGAGGTCCGCGGCCGGCCCAGACGCGCCGAAGCGGTCGATGCCGAACTTGAGGCCGTGCAGGCCGGTGTAACGCTCCCAGCCGAAGGTCGTCCCGGCCTCGATCGAGACACGCAGGATCTGGCGGTTGGAAACGTCGGGCAGGATGTCCTCGCGATACGCAGCATCCTGCGCGTCGAAAATCTCGGCGCAGGGCATGGAGACCACGTCGGCACCAATCCCGTCCGCTTCAAGCCGCCCGGCGATCTCTGCGGCGATTTCGACCTCGCTGCCAGTGGCGATCAGGATGACCTTGCGCTCCGCCTGCGCCGCGCGGAGGCGGTAGGCGCCGCGCGCGCTCAGATTCTCGCCGCCGGTGCGCTGGGCGGGCAGATCCTGCCGGGTCAGCGCCAGCAAGGCCGGGCGGTCCTTGCGCTCGAGCGCCAGCGACCAGCATTCCGCCGTCTCGGTCAAGTCGCAGGGGCGGTAGACGTCGAGGTTCGGCATCGCCCGCAGGCTCTGCAGATGCTCGATCGGCTGGTGGGTCGGGCCGTCTTCGCCCAGCCCGATCGAATCGTGGGTCATGACGTAGACGACGTGCGCGCCCTGCAGCGCCGACAGGCGGATGGCGGGCCGGGCATAATCGGCGAAGACCAGGAACGTGCCGCCATAGGGGATCACGCCGCCGTGCAGCGCCATGCCGTTCATCGCCGCGGCCATGCCAAATTCGCGAATGCCGTAATAGATATAGCGCCCGGCATAATCGTCCGCGGTCAGCGGCGTCTGCGACTTGGCCTTGGTGTTGTTCGAGCCGGTGAGATCCGCGGAGCCGCCGATCAATTCGGGAATGGCATCGGCGAGCACGTTCAGCACCGCTTCAGAAGCCTTGCGCGTCGCCATCTTCTTCGGCTCGGCGCAGAGCATGGCGAGGCCCTGTTCGACCGCATCGCCGGCCGGCAATTCTCCCCGCATCCGGCGCGAGAATTCCGTGCCCTGCGAAGCATTTGCGAGCCGATCCTGCCAGGTGGCATGATCCCCCTGCGCGCGCTTGCCGGCGTCGCGCCAGGCCGCGGCGATCGCTTCCGGCAGGTCAAACGGCTCGGCATCCCAGACGAGCTGCTTGCGGGCGGCGGCGACCTCCTCGTCGCCCAGCGCCGCGCCGTGCGTGGCGGACGTGCCCTGCTTGTTCGGCGCGCCCCAGCCGATGATGGTGCGGCAGGCAATCAGCGACGGGCGCGGGTCGGCCAGCGCTTCGTCGTAAGCGGCGCGGATGCTGGCGAAATCGTGGCCGTCGCAGCGCACGACGTGCCAGCCATAAGCGGAATAGCGCGCTTCGATATCCTCGCTGGTCGACAGGCCGGTCGCGCCATCTATGGTGATCTGATTGTCGTCCCAGATCACGTTGAGGCGGCCCAGCTTCAGATGCCCGGCCAGCCCCGCCGCCTCGTGATTGATCCCCTCCATCAGGCAGCCATCGCCGGCGATCACCCAGGTGTTGTGATCGACCAGCTCGTCGCCAAAGGTCGCGTTCAGATGCCGCTCGGCGACCGCCAGGCCGACCGCCATCGCGACACCCTGCCCCAGCGGCCCGGTCGTGACCTCGACCCCGTCCAGCATGAAATTTTCGGGATGGCCGGCGCAGGGACTGCCGACTTTGCGGAAATTGCGAATGTCCTCGATCGTCGGCCGCTCGTACCCCGTCAGGTGCAGCAAAGCGTAGATCAGCATCGAACCATGCCCGGCCGACAGCACGAAGCGGTCGCGGTCGGGCCAGTGCGGGTCGGCCGGAACGTGCTTCAGATATTCCGTCCACAGGATCGTCGCGGCGTCGGCCATGCCCATCGGCATGCCGGGGTGGCCGGAATTTGCGGCCTGGACCGCGTCCATCGCGAGTGCGCGAATAGCGTTGGCGAGCAACCGTGGTTCGGCGGTCATTTAGGGTCCCGGTCTGGCGGCGCCGGAGCAGCGCGCGCGAAAGGTTGCTCCCCTTTATCGGCGGCTCGGCATGCGTCAACCGCGACGCCGCCTCTTGGCCTTGCCGGGCGGGTCAGGAATGCTATGGCCTTTCCCATGCAAGACCAGCGGACCCGCGACGCCCTTGCCCGGATCGAACGGGCGCTTGGCCGACTCGACGCCGCATTGAGCGCCGATTCGCCACCCCCCAAGGAAATCGAGGAATTGGCGCGCCTGAAGGAGGCGCATGCGCTCCTTCGCAATCGCGTCGAAAGCGCGATCGGCGAAATTGATTCGCTGCTGGTGCGGCAGCCCGAGGAGGCAGCCTGATGGCCAATATCGATATCGAGGTGGCGGGACGCCGCTATTCCGTCGCCTGCCGCGATGGCGAGGAAGAGCATCTGCGCGCGATCGCCGCCGTCGTCGATCGGCGCGCGCGCGATGCCGCGTCCGCACTCGGCAATCTGGGCGAATCGCGGCAATTGCTGTTCACCGCCCTGATGCTCGCCGACGACATCAAGGAAGTGCAGCAGGGCAAGGAACTCCCGCCTCCCCCGCCCGACACGAAAGTCGCCGAAGCGCTGGAAGCGCTCGCGGCGCGGGTCGAATCGCTGGCAGCACGCGCCGAAGCCCGCACGCGCCCTTGAGAATTGAGCGGCGAATCACTAACTTCGTGTCTGACGGGTACTGTCCGGTACGAGCTTTAGCGAACATCCCTGAGGCGATAAGAAATCCTCGGGGGCTGTCCCTGCCCGGATCTTGGTCCGAAGCACATGGTCCCCACCTGACGTTCTGGCGTCAGAGGATATTCCGGCAAACGGCCACGATGGTCCCGTCACTTTCCCCCTCCAAGACCGAAATGCGGTCCATCGCCCTCGCGGAACGGCGCGCTTATGCGCGCTCGCTGGCTCCCGATGCGCGGCGGGCGCTGGAGGACGCGCTGGCCAATATCGTCCTTCCCCGCCTGCTCGGCGCGAAGATCATCGCCGCTTATCATCCGCTGAAGGACGAGATCAGCCCCTACCCGCTCCTCGACCAGCTCGGTCCCGGCCAGCGCGCGGCCCTGCCCTGGTTTGGCGGCCGGGACGCGCGGATGATCTGGCGGGAAGCGCCAGCCGTCGAGCCGAGCCCGTGGGGCGTGCTGCAGCCCTCCGGCGATGCCGCGGCGCTGGCTCCCGACCTCGTGCTCGTGCCCCTGGTCGCCGTGGACCGCGCCGGCACCCGCATCGGCCACGGCAAGGGCCATTACGACCGCGCCATCGCCCATCTTCGCGCTGGAAATCCTCGCCTCGTCACCATCGGCCTCGCCTGGGACACGCAAGTCCTGCGCGATCCCATCCCCGCCGACCCGTGGGACGAACCGCTCGACGCCATCGCGACCCCGAAGGAATGGATCCAGTGCAAGAAGACGTGAAACCCAAATGGCGCAACGGGGCCGGCATCGCCCTGATCCTGCTGCTGATCGCCATCTGGGGGATGATCGTCGCCACGTTGGCGCCCTGGGTGGCGCAGCTGCCGTTCGTGGTCGAGATGCTGTTCTACGTCGTTGCCGGGATCGGCTGGATCTTTCCTGTGTGGCCGCTGCTGGTCTGGATGGAAACCGGCAAGTGGCGGATTCAGCGCTGAAGACCTCTGTCGTGGCCATGCGCTTCGTCATCGAGGCGCCGGTCGCGGACGTGCTGCACAGCCTCCAGGACAAGAAGAATCACTGCATCGACCCGCAGCGAGCGGTCGCCGGCACCGACCTGGTTTTCGATTTCAGCATTCGCGTCGCGCCCGGGCCCCGCTTTCTGGGCGAACATGTGCGCAGCGAGGGCCCGGTCCGGCGCTTCGTCTATATCTGCGTCGGCAAGCCCGCGGGCGACCCCACGTCCTGCTGGAGCCGACGGATGAAGATCGACATCCACGACGTACCCGCTGCGCTGCTGGAGCGCGCGCTAAAGGGCGAAACCCTGGTCGCCTTCATCCCCGGCACAGCCGCGGACGGGACGCCATCCTGCGCGACCGTGAGGCCGCGATCATGGTCGATCATCTGAAGGAAAAATGGCGCGAGTGACGGGACTTGAACCCGCGACCCTCGGCGTGACAGGCCGATACTCTAACCAACTGAGCTACACCCGCGCACTGGTGAGGCGGCGAGGTAGGCGAGCCGTCTAACCCTGTCAAGCAACCGCAAGACCCTATTCGCGCTTGCGATTCGCATTCTCGATCAGGGTGCCGTCCTCGAACAGGAAACCGGCAATGTCGGGCCTTCCGGCGGCGTCGAGGACAGTCTTGCCGATGATCAGCAAAGGCACCGCGAGCAAGGCCCCGGCCGTCCCCCACACCCACGCCCAGAAGCTCAAGGCGATCAGGATGAGCAGCGGATTGATCGTCAACCGGCGCCCGACCAGGGTCGGCGTCACGATATTCGCTTCGATGATGTGGATCACGAAGAAGCTGAGCGCCGGGACCGCCGCCATCCATGGGTCTGGAAAGACCATCAGGCCCCCCATGCCGAGCAGCAACACCGAGCCGATCGCGCCCAGATAGGGGATGAAGTTCAGCAAGGTGACGATGCCACCCCACATCAGCGGCGTCGGCATATCGATCGACCAGAGGATGGCGGCGACGATCAGCCCGACGCTGATGTTCACCATCGTGATCGTGCCGAGATAGAGCGAGGTCGCGTCCACCACTTTCTGAATCACCCGCGCTGTGGTCATCGCGCCGTCGAAGCTGGTGCGGCCGGTGATCGTGCGTTTGCGCATCCGGGTCCAGCCCGCGAGGAAGAAGAAGATCACCAACAGCGCGAACAGCAATTGCAGCACCGCATGCGGCGCCGAGGAAGCGATCATCTCCAGCGTCGAGCTGGGCGGCTGTACCGTCACCGTCTGCTGCGTGCCCGGCAAGCTGTTGCTGGCGAATTGCTCCGCCATATTGTTGAAGAATTGCTCCAGTTCCGCAAACCATTCAAAAATCGGCGCGAGCGTCTCGCGAATTGTGTCGATTCGAGTGGGCAGCTCCTGCACCCATTGCATCGCCGGGATCATGATCGACGCGATCGCGGCATTGGCGACCACGATCAGTACGAGCACGCAGATCACGGCGGCCAGCACCGACGGCACGTGACGCCGCTCCATCCACTCCAGCAGCGGCACCAACGCGATCGCGATAACGAGGGCGGCGGTGGTCGGCAGGAAGAATTCCGCGCCGAAGCGCAGGGCGAACGGCGCCGCGAGCAGCAGCAGCAGCCCGAACAGCAGGTTCAGCGAGGCGAGCAGGCGGTCGCGGCGGAAACCGACCGGGCCGATATCCTCTTCCGCTTCGGGGGGAGGCGGCGGCGTGCGGCCCTGCCCTTCGCTGAGTTCGCTCATTTCAGCCCCCGGTCACCGGCCGCGCGCAACCGGCGCGGCTTGAAAAACTGGTGCCCCTGGCCCGAGTCGAACGGGCACTCCTTGCGGAACTCGATTTTGAGTCGAGCGCGTCTACCAATTCCGCCACAGGGGCACGCCGGGCGTCTCTAGATCGGTGAACGCCCCGGAGCAACCGATGCCGGTGAGCTTGTTTCGGTCAATAGCGTTGACCGGGCGGCGGCGGATAGCCGGGCTGGGGCGGATAGCCGCCGCCCTGACCATAGCCGCCGCCGTAACCGCCCTTCGGATCAGGGCCGAAGCGGTTCGGCCCGCGCGTTCCCTCGCTCAACCAGAAGACCAGCAGGACGATGAACCCGATCAGCGGGACCATGCTGATGAAAATCCACCAGCCCGACCGGTCGGTATCGTGCAGCCGCCGAATCGTCACCGCGAGCGCCGGAATGAAGAGGAACAAGCTCCACAGGGACATGAGTCCAAGGACGATCCAGGTCCCGGTTCCCAATTCCTGCATCAACATGTCGAGATTGATATTCCCCTCCCAGGAATAGCCGCTCGAGAAGCTGCCGTAGGATTCCGAATAAGAGTAGGAATAAGGATCACTCGGCGTGATCCCGCCGCGGTCGTCGACCCGCATGATCGCCGGGATGATCAGGGCGATCAGGATGCCGGTCAGCACCATGCCGACGATGAAATTGAACAATTGCCACAGCCAGAATTCCTGCCGGCGCGAACGCCCGTCGAAATCCGCATAGCGGCGCAACGGCAACAACATGTACCCCATCGGACCCTCCCCCCTTGGAGCCCGCGCCGCAAATTTGGCTCCGCCCCCCGGCGGACCCGATCAGCGCGTGGCGTTGTAACGCAATTGTTCAGGCGTCAGTTCGAACCCGATCAGCAATTCGTAGCGCGCCTGCTCGACCGCGGCGCGGACCGCGGGATCGGCCAGCGGATCGAGCGCGGCGTTCGGATCGCCGGGGCGGCGCGCGCGCGTGATCAAGGTGCGGATATTCTCCGGCAGGCTCGCGGCGGAGCGGTTCACCAGCGACGTCGCATTGCTGGCCGCCTGCCCGCGATAGGAACCGTCGGCGAAATTGATCACGACCCGGCCGATTCGCTTCGAGATGACGTTCCCGGCGCCCTGCACGACCGTGGCGAAATAAGGCAGCACAACCTGGCGCGCGCCGCGATTGTCGCTCCTGAGCGCGACGATATCGAAGCTGGCCCGGGTCACGAGTTGCTCGCCGCTTTCGACGCAGGAGCCGCGCACATTGGTCATCGTCGCGACGACATCGATGGCGGAGGCGTCGCGGCTGTTCTCGGGATTGAACAGGGTGATGTCGCCGGCCGGCGCGGGAATCGCGGCCGGCGGACAGGCGCTATAAGATGCCAGGATGCCCGTCGGGAGGACGTCGCCCTGCCGCGCGCAACCCGCCAGAGCGAGCAGCGACAGGCAGAAGGCCGGGGCGATCAGCGATTTTTGCACGTGCGGGACATCCTTAAAACAAAACAATAGGGGCGAGGCGGCACTCGCCGTTCCACTAGGGTTCGAACCCTCGCAAGCGGCGCGACCATAAGAAGGGTCGTTGACCCTGACAAGCAATCGCTTAGGGCCCTACCTACATCTCTGACATGTCCGACCCCAAACCGCCCCTCCACCTTTTGATCGCCGCACCGCGTGGCTTCTGCGCCGGCGTCGACCGCGCCATCCGCATCGTCGAGCTGGCGCTCGAGCGCTGGGGCGCGCCGGTCTATGTCCGCCACGAAATCGTCCACAACAAGTTCGTCGTCGACAGCCTGAAGGCGCAGGGCGCGATCTTCGTGAAGGAATTGGACGAGGTGCCGGACGGCGTGCCGGTCGTCTTTTCAGCCCATGGCGTGCCCAAGGCGGTGCCGGCCAAGGCGGCCGAGCGCGGCCTGACCTATGTCGATGCGACCTGCCCGCTGGTTTCCAAGGTTCATCGTCAGGCCGAGCGGCTGGTGCAGCAGGGCCGGCACATCTTGTTCGTCGGGCACGCCGGCCATCCCGAGGTGATCGGCACCTTCGGCCAGGTGCCCGAGGGCGGCATGACCCTGGTCGAGACGGTCGCGGATGCCGAGCGCGTCGCGGTCGCCGACGCGGGGACACTCTCCTTCCTGACCCAGACCACCTTGTCGGTGGACGACACGGCGGAGATCGTCGCGACGCTCAGGCGGCGCTTTCCCGAAATCGCTGTGCCGCGCAGCGAGGACATTTGCTACGCGACCACGAACCGCCAGGCGGCGGTGAAGGGCATCGCCGAACGGTGCGACAAATTGCTGGTGATCGGCGCGCCGAACAGCTCCAATTCACTGCGCCTCGTGGAAGTGGCGGAACGGTGCGGTACGCCTGCTCGGCTGGTCCAGCGCGGGGCGGACGTGGATTTCGAATGGCTGGACAACGTCCGCACGCTGGGCCTGACGGCCGGGGCGTCGGCACCTGAATTGCTCGTGCGCGAGGTCGTGGACGCGCTCGCCGCCCGCTTCGACATTTCCGAAGAAGAAGCGGACGGCGTCCAGGAGAATATGGTCTTCAAGCTCCCGGCCGGCCTCGCCGCCTGAACCCTGCGATATGACCGAAGTCGAGATTTTCACGGATGGCGCTTGCAAGGGCAATCCGGGCCCGGGCGGCTGGGGCGCGGTGATCCGCTCCGGCGGCCATGAGAAGGAGCTGTCCGGCGGCGAGGCGCAGACCACCAACAATCGCATGGAGCTGATGGCCGCGATCGGGGCGCTGCGGGCGCTGAAGCGGCCATGCAAGATCACGCTGAGCACCGACAGCATTTACGTGCGCGACGGCATCACCAAATGGATCCACGGCTGGCAGCGCAACGGCTGGCGCACGGCGGACAAGAAGCCGGTGAAGAATGCCGATCTGTGGCAGGCGCTGCTGGCGGCGTCCGGGCCGCACACGATCAGCTGGGAATGGGTGAAAGGCCATGCCGGCCACCCGGAAAATGAACGCGCCGACCAGCTGGCTTGCGACGCGGCCGGTCAGTTCGTGAAGCGCGCGGGCGCATAAGCGGACGGATCGATCGCCGCGATTTCGGCATCGGGCTTCCGACCCAGCAGCAACGCCGCCGCCAGCTTCGCCGCGGCGGGGGCGGTCTGGATGCCGAAGCCGCCCTGCCCCGCACACCAGAAGAGGCCGGGCACGACCGGATCGAAGCCATAGACAGGCAGCCGGTCGGG
>JBBSLM010000009.1:0-21295 GCA_038255245.1 Sphingomonadales bacterium | reverse complement strand
TGCGCAGTCACGCCCAATCGATCCGCAACCATGCGCTGCAGCTCGGTTCGAAAGCCTATTGGGAGCAGTTCGGCGACGCGGCGGACTATGTCGTCATGTATATCCCCGGCGAGCATTTCCTGACGGCGGCGCTGGAGCAGGACGACAATCTGTGGGCCTGGGCGTTCGAGCGCCGGGTGCTGCTGGCCACGCCGACCAACCTCGTCGCGATCGCGCGCACCGTCTCCAGCGTCTGGCGACAGGAGAAACTGGCGGAGCAGGCGTCGGAAATCGCCAAGCTTGGCAAGGAGTTGCACGCGCGTATTGCCACGATGGGTGAGCATGTCCGGCGACTGGGCCAGAATCTGGAGCGTGCGAACGGCGCCTATAACAGTTTCGTCGGCAGCCTGGAGGGTCAGGTCATGACCCAGGCCAAGCGCTTCGAGGCGCTGGAAGTCTCGAGCGGGGCGAAGGAAATCGAGCCGCTGCCGATGGTCGAAAGCGCGCCGCGCCCGTTGACCAAGCTGACCGGCGACACCGACCAATTGGCCGACGCCGCCGAATAGCTCAGATCACTCGCCGCAACCTGATCTCGCCGCCCGCCGCGCCGCGCATCAGCAGGGTGTCGCCGTCGGGATAATAGAGCCGGACGCGGCCGCGCAGGATATCTGCCACCGCGCGCTCGTGCGTCATGGCCGGGCCGGGGCAGGCCATGCGGGTCATCATCAGCGGCCCGGCCTGCAGGCCGTCGCTGCCGACGCTATAGGGGCCGCTGAAGTTGTTGCAGCCGGCGCGTCCGCTGAGGCGGTTCGCCTCGAACTGCATCTGGTAGCGGTCGCCTGAGACTGCCGCGCCGTTGATCGCAACGATCGTCCAATTCGTATTGGCCAGCGTTTCCGGCGCCAGCGATGGTCCGCCGCAGCCTTCCAGCCGGCGTCCATCCACCGTCGCGCGCACCGTGTCGCGATAGCGCCGGTCGCTCATTCCGTCGCTGCACTCCTGCAGCGAGGATTGGAGCGTGATCCGGCGGCTCTGCCAGAGACGACCGTCGCCAAGCTCCCGCCCGCGCGGCGCCTGAACCGAGAAGCCGCCGTCCGGTGTATTATAGGTCATCTGCCCGCCCTCGATCGTCACCGACCAGAAGGGCTCGGTGCCGAGCGCCCGATAGCTTTCCCCGCCCGGTGCGCTCATCGTCGCGCAACCGGCCAGCAGGAGGGGGAGGGTGAGGAATGTCAGCTTCGCCATTGGTTGATCACCTCATACGCCATGACTGCGGTCGCCACTGCCGCATTGAGACTGTCGGCCTTGCCCAGCATCGGTATCTTCACCCGCTCGTTGCATTCGCGTGCATAGGCTTCCGGCAAGCCCGCTTGCTCGTTGCCGACCAGAATGAAGACGGGCTTCTCATAGCATGGTTCACGATAGTCGCGCGATGCCTGCAGACTGGTTCCGACCAGCTGAGCCGGGGCCGAACGCAGCCAGGGCTGGAACTCCTCCCAGCGGGCCGCCGCGATGGCTTGCGTGAAGATCGCGCCCATCGATGCGCGGACCGCCTCGACCGAAAAGGGATCGGCGCAATCGTCGACGAGGATAAGCCCCCCGGCCCCGACCGCGTCGCCGGTGCGCAGGATTGTGCCGATATTGCCGGGATCGCGCAGCGCCTGCGCGACGATCCACAGCGGCGCGACATCGCGGTCGATCGCGTCGAGACCGGTGGCGGGGAGGGGATAGACCCCGACCACGGTCTGGGGATTGTCCTTGGAAGTGAGCTTGCCGAGGATGTCGGCATTGGTCTCGACGACATCGCCACCCGCTGCCTCGGTCTCCCCGATCAGCGCGTCGAGCAGGGGATGGCGCGAACCCTCGGCATAGAAGAGGATGTCCGGCAGCCGCCCCATCTCGCGCGCGTCGGTGAGGATGCGCAGCCCCTCGGCCACGAACTGCCCGTCGGCGCGGCGGTTCTTCTTCTCGCGAAGGCCGCGGACCTGCTTCACCAGCGGGTTGGAAAAAGCGGTGATCTGCCGCGGCACGGCAGCCCTATTCTTCGTTGAAGCGCGCTTCGACCAGCGCGGTCAGCGCTGCGACCGCTGCCTCCGCGCCTTCGCCGCTGGCGCTGATCACGATCGTGTCGCCCATCGCCGCGCCCAGCATCATCAGCCCCATGATCGACGTGCCGACCACCTTGGCGCCGTCCTTCTCCACCTCGACCGTCGCCGGCAGCGTGGCGGCGAGAGTGACGAACTTAGCGCTGGCCCGGGCATGCAGGCCGCGCTTGTTGGTGACCGCGACGGTGCGGCTCACGCCCCCACTGGCCCGGCTCAAGCGGCCGACTCCCCGAGCACTTCGGAGGCGACCGAGATGTATTTGCGACCCGCCTCCCGCGCGGCGGCGACGGCGGCGCGGACGTCCATCGTCTTGCGCGCGCCCTCCAGCCGGATCAGCATGGGCAGATTGATGCCGGCAATCACTTCGATCCGCTCGCTCTTCATCAGGCTGATGGCGAGGTTGGACGGGGTGCCGCCGAACAGATCGGTGAGGATGATGACGCCATTGCCGCCGTCGACCTCGGCGATCGCCTTGGCGATATCCTCGCGCTTCTCCTCCATGTCGTCATCGGGGCCGATGCAGACCGGCACGACCCGTTCCTGCGGGCCCACCACATGCTCCATCGCGACGATGAATTCGCGCGCGAGCGCGCCGTGAGTAACCAACACCAAGCCGATCATTCAAACACCCTGGATTGCCGCCCTGGCCGTCTCGTCCGTCGGCCGCACAGACCCGCCCTCCACGTCGTCGCGCGACGGCAGAGCGAGATCGCGATGTTCGACCGTGGGCGAAAATCCCGCGTCGCGCAACCGGCTCGCGACACGCGCAGCGACGTGGACCGAGCGATGCCGCCCGCCTGTGCAGCCGAACGCGACAGTGACGTATGACTTGCCCGCGGCGCGATAGCGGGGGAGCAAGGTTACGAGCAGATCTTCGATCCTCGCAACCGCATCGGCATAAGCCGGATCGGCCGCAATGTACTGCGCGACGGCGTCGTCGAGGCCGGTCAGCCGGCGCAGCTCCAGCTGCCAATGGGGGTTGTGCAGGAAACGCATGTCGAAGACCAGATCGGCATTGCGCGGCAGCCCGCGCGCAAATCCGAACGACTGGATGCTCAACGTCGGCGAATCCTGGTCCCCGCCGAAGCGATGACGGATCTGCTGGCGGAGCGCGTTCGCGTCCGTGTCCGTCGTGTCGATGACGTGATCGGCCCAGCGGCGGAGCGGCGCCATCATCTCGCGCTGCGCGGCAATGCCGTCGATGGCGGGCCGGTCGGTGGCGTGCGGGTGACGGCGGCGGGTCTCCGAATAGCGGCGTTGCAGTTCCGAGCCGGCGCACTCCAGATAAAGCGTCTCGATCGGATAGCCCCGCTCCTTCGCGAGACTCTTGATCCGGCCCACGATCTTCTGCGCGTCGAAGCCGCGGGTGCGGCTGTCGAGGCCAATGGCGAGCGGACGATCGTCCGCGCTGCCTGTCGAGGGCGGCGTCGCGAGCAGGCGGTTGAGCAGCGACAGCGGCAGATTCTCGACGACCTCCCAGCCAATATCCTCGAGCGTGTTCAGCACCGTCGATTTGCCCGCGCCGGACAGGCCGGTGACGAGCAATAGCCGCTTGGGTTCCACTAGGATGGGCAAGGCGAAGTCAGTCCGTGCAAGGCAAGCGCGGCTTCTACCTTGATCGGCGCCGAGGGCTCAAGGCCGTTCAGAGCGAGAACCGGGACGGAATGCCCCAGCCATTCCCGCCGGGCCGGATCGGGGAGGCGTTGCGCAGGCGCGCCGAGCTCGACGGCCAGAGCAATCGGCACATCGGCCAGGAAGGGCCGCTCCAAAATGCCGACGCCGCGAAGTTCGATCTTTCCCGCAATATTGTCCGGCGGCGATGCGACCAGCCACTCGCCCGCGATGCGCAGCCGAGTATAATCGTCGCTCACCAGCTGGGCGCCGCGATCGATCAGGCGGATGGCGAGGTCGGACTTGCCGGCACCGGAAGGGCCGAGGATCAGCACGCCGCGCCCGTCGATCGCGACGCACCCGGCGTGGATCGTCGCATCATCGTTCACGGCTGGACCAGCGGAATGCGCGCTTCGAACCAGGCGCCGGGGCGTCCGTCCGGTCTGTCGCCAACGCTGATACCGCCGCCATGACCTTCGGCGATGGCGCGGGCGATGGCGAGGCCGAGGCCGGAATGGCGGCCGAATTCCTCCTCCGGCCGGACGCTGTGAAAGCGATTGAAGATCGCGGCGCGCAATTCCTCGGGCACGCCGGGGCCCTCATCCTCGACGGTGACAACGGCTTCCCGTTCCTCGCGCAGGACGCGAATGCGCACATTGCCGCCGGAGGGGGAGAAGGAGATGGCGTTGTCGACCAGATTGCCGATCATCCGCGCCAGCCGCGATGCCTCGCCGGCCGCGACGACGGCCTCGCGTGGTGGCGAAAAGCCGATGCGGACCACCTCAGGGCTTCGCTCCTCCCAGGACGGGACCATGTCCGTGATGAGCGTGCCGATATTGACGGGTTCGAACCGGGCGCGGGACAGTTCGGCATCGACCCGCGAGGTCTCGGCAATCTCCACCACCAGCCGATCGAGCCGGTTGACGTCCTGACGGACGATGTCGAGCAATTGCTTTTGCGTGGCGGGGTCGCTGCTTCGCTCCAGGCTGTCGACGGCCGAACGCAGCGAGGCGAGCGGATTTTTCAGCTCGTGCGTCACGTCCGCGGCGAAGGCTTCGGTGGCGTCGATGCGGCCGCGCAGGGAGTGCGTCATGTCATGCAGCGCGCGGGCGAGCAGACCGATCTCGTCGCGCCTGCCGGGAAGCCGGGGCACATCGACTTCGCGTGATCGGCCGAGCCGGACGCGATGCGCCGCCATCGCCAGCCGCCGGAGCGGCCGCGCGATGGTGCGTGCCAGGTAGCGCGAGACGAGAACCGACAAGATGAGGGTCACGAGGAAGATCAGCGCCAGCGCGAGCCGCTCGGAGCGCACCACCCGCCGTATTTCGCGGGCATTGACGGTCAGCAACACGACCTGGTCGGAGCCTTCGATGCGCGCTGCCGCGGACACGAAGGGCGTGCCTTCGGGTGCACGGCGCAATTCCGTGACCGAGCGCCCCTCGCCGAGCGCGGTGGCGGCTTCCGGCCACGCGTCGAGCCGGTCTTCGGCAGTGACATCGAGCGGCGGCGGCTGCGAGCGGCCGACGATGGTGTCGAAGATGTTGTCGATCACCAGCCCGACCTGGCGCAGGAAGGGCTCCTCTTCGGGATCGCGCATCTCGTAGGTTGGCGGCGCATTCTCCCAGCTGTCGACAACCCGGCCGCCATCGGCCCGATAGATGCGCACGCGCGCGCCGGCATCCTGGCCAAGCCGGACCAGCAGCTCGGCTCTGCCCTCCGGCGGGGCGGCGCCCACCGCGCGCGCGATCATCGTGGCTTCGGTGCCGGCCTGCGCGATCTGCGCCTGGGTGAGGCGGCCGCGGAAGCTGTCGAGATAGAAAATGAGCCCGGCGAGAATCAGCAAGGCGAAGATGTTGACCGCGAGAATGCGGTGTCGGATCGCGACACGGCGGGTCCAGCCTAAGGAAAAGTCGCGCTCCTCACTCTTCGCCAAAGCGATATCCGATGCCGTATAGCGTCTCGATCCCCTTGAAGTCGGGATCGGCGACGCGGAATTTGCGGCGCATCCGCTTGATGTGGCTGTCGATCGTGCGATCGTCGACATAGATGTCGTCCGAATAGGCGACGTCCATCAACTGGTTGCGGTTCTTCACCATGCCGGGGCGCTGGGCCAATGCCTCCAGGATCATGAATTCGGTGACGGTCAGCGCCACTTCCTTGCCGTCCCAGCGCACGCGATGGCGAGCCGGGTCCATCGACAGACGGCCGCGGACGATCTCCTCGGCTTCACCGGCTGCTTCCTCGCCGACGGGAATCGCGCGCATCTCCGCCCGGCGCAGGACGGCGCGAATGCGCGCGATCAGGAGGCGTTGGGAGAAGGGCTTGGCGATATAATCGTCGGCGCCCATGGCGAGGCCGAGCGCTTCGTCCAGCTCGTCATCCTTGGAGGTGAGGAAGATGACCGGGATCGCGCTGCGTTCGCGCAGGCGGCGGAGCAATTCCATCCCGTCCATGCGCGGCATCTTCACGTCCAGCACGGCCAGATCGGCCGGATTCTCGGTCAGCGCCTTCAGCGCCGTCTCGCCATCGGTATAGACGCGGGTGGCGAAGCCCTCGGACTGCAAGGCGACGGACAGCGAAGTGAGGATGTTGCGGTCGTCGTCAACCAGAGCAATCGTGATCGCCATCTTGTGCCTTCGGACGCCTGTCGGGAGCGCGGATGTAGCCAAAGCCTGGCTTTTCCGCTACCCTTTGACGGACACGGAGCGGTCAACTAAGCGCTCGCGCCAGGAAAACGCGGACGGCGTTAAGTTCGCGTTTTGTCATATAAATTCAGGAGATGTGCGTTGGCAATCCGCGAGCCGGCCTTTGGCCTTTCCGCCCAGGGCATCGAAACCAATGCCAGACTCGATTGGAATCTCGGGACTTCCCAGCTCGTTGAGCAGGCCGTCTGCCGCGGCGAAGGCGTCCTCGCCAAGGACGGGCCGCTGGTCGTGCAGACCGGCAAGCACACCGGCCGCTCGGCGAAGGACAAATTCATCGTTCGCGATGCGACCACCGAAGGAAATGTCTGGTGGGACAATAATGCGTCCATTTCGCCGGAGCATTTCGCCGCGCTGAAGGCGGATTTCCTCACTGCGGTCGCGGACAGGCCGGAGCTGTTCGTCGCCGACCTCTATGGCGGTTCGCAGCCGGAGCATCGCGTGCGAGTGCGCGTGATCAACGAACTGGCCTGGCACAATCTGTTCATCCGCACCCTGCTGGTCCGCCCCGAGGCGAGCGAGCTGGCAGGCTTCGAGCCGGAATTCACGATCATCGACCTGCCGAGCTTCCGCGCCGATCCGGCGCGCCACGGTTGCCGCAGCGAGACGGTAATCGCGGTCAATCTGACCGAGAAGCTGATCCTGATCGGCGGCACCAAATATGCCGGCGAGATGAAGAAGTCGGTCTTTGGCCTGCTTAACTATCTGCTGCCCCCCGACGGCATCATGCCGATGCATTGCTCGGCCAATATCGGCCCGAACGGCGACACGGCGGTCTTCTTCGGCCTGTCAGGTACCGGCAAGACGACGCTGAGCGCCGACGCCAGCCGCACCCTGATCGGCGACGACGAGCATGGCTGGTCGGACACGGCGGTGTTCAATTTCGAAGGCGGCTGCTACGCCAAGATGATCCGGCTGAGCGCGGACAGCGAGCCGGAAATCTATGCGACCACCAAGCGGTTCGGCACGGTGCTCGAGAATGTCGTGATCGACCTCGAGACGCGCGAACTGGACCTCGACGACGCGACCCTCGCCGAGAATAGCCGCGGCGCTTATCCGATCGAATTCATCCCCAATTCGAGCGAGCATAATCTCGGCCCGGTGCCGAAGAACATCATCTTCCTCACCGCCGACGCGTTCGGGGTGATGCCGCCGATCGCGCGGCTGACGCCCGACCAGGCAATGTACCATTTCCTGTCGGGCTACACCGCCAAGGTCGCGGGCACGGAGATCGGCGTGACCGAGCCCGAAGCGACCTTCTCGACCTGTTTCGGCGCCGCCTTCATGCCGCGCCACCCGTCGGTCTACGGCAACCTCCTGAAGGAGCGGATCGCCAAGGGCAACGTCACCTGCTGGCTGGTCAATACCGGCTGGACCGGCGGCAAATATGGTGTGGGCAGCCGCATGCCGATCAAGGCGACGCGCGCCTTGCTCAATGCCGCGCTGGACGGCAGCCTGAACCATGCCGAATTCGTCAAGGATCCCTATTTCGGCTTCGAAGTGCCGCAGGCGGTTTCGGGCGTCGACAGCGGCATTTTGAACCCGCGCGAGACCTGGTCCGACAAGGCTGATTATGACGCGACCGCAGAGAAACTGGTCGGGCTCTTCAACGACAATTTCGCCAAGTTCCTGGCCCATGTCGATCAGGGCGTCCGCGATTGCGCGCCGGCTCCGAGCCAACAAGAGCAAACCGAAACCCGCCCGGTGATCCCGGCCGCCTGACGCCCTGCCATTTGCCCGAAACAGGGGCGCGCCGGGCAACCGGCGCGCCCCTTTTCTTTTGCCATTCGTCATGCCGGACTTGATTGACCAGGTCGCCATGTCCCCCGGACATGGCTGCGAACGTCCGGGGGACGCTCGCACCTGTTCAATGGCATCCACCCTCTTCCGGTTAAGCGCTGACAGACAAGGTGGACCCCGGATCAAGTCCGGGGTGACGAAGAATGTGAGGATTATGATCATGACCGATCACCCCATCCGCCTGTTCGCCGACGACGCGGCCATCCGCCGCGTCGGCGAAGGTTTTCTCGCCTGCACCTTGCCCAAGTCGGAATGGACGCACGAGGCGCATCTGGCGACCTGCGCCTGGATATTGCTGGAGCGCCCGGAAATTGCGCTGACGCGCGACCTGCCGCAGCTGATCCGCCGCTACAATGAGAGTGTCGGCGGCGTGAACAGCGACAGCGAAGGCTATCACGAGACGATCACCCAGGTCTCGATCCGCGCCGTGCGCGCGGCCCTGGCGCGCGACGAGGGAAAGGGTCTGTGCGAGCGCGTCAACGCGCTGCTGCTGGCTGAGGAGGGGCGGCGCGACTGGGCGCTGCGTTCCTATTCGCGCGCGCTTCTGTTTTCGCGGGAAGCGCGGCTTGGGTGGGTGGAGCCCGATCTGGGCTGAACCGTCCGGCTGGATCATGCCGGCAGGGACAGTTTCACGCCAGGGCACCCAAGCACCAAGGGCCGGGCCGGTTGAAACCGGTCCGTATTAGCACCATAATACACTTCTTCGGAAAGAGGAGGTTCACATGCTCGACAATCCCGTGGCCAAGCGCACCGCGATCGCGGCCGGAATCGGCGCTCTGATCGCGATCCCGGTGCCGTTCGTGGGACCGCTGTTCGGCGCCATGGCCGGCGCCGCCTACGGCTTCGCAACCGCGCACCGCCGGGGGTGAGGGGGGCTCTTGCGATGTCCGCTAAGGGTGGAAAGCGGACATTCCCTTTCCGTGGGAAAGGAGTTCGCCCCCCGCCCGGTTAGCGCACCGGCGGGCCCATCATGCCGCCGACCATCCTGCCGTTAGCGTCGAGCGCGGCCGACATTATTAACGAGCCGTTGGCGAACACCAGGTCGTAGGCGTCGTCGCCCCTCGCGCCGCGCCCGCGGAAAGTTACCGACCGCAGCTCGCCCAGCGAGCTGAACATGCGATGTGTCATGGGCAGGTCCCGGCGGACGACGTCGGCGAACTGCGGAGAGAGTTTGTCGTAGTCGGGCGAGCCGCTGGCCAGCCCGGCGACAAGCCTTCGCAAGGCAGCCTCGGTGCCGGCCGCCGGCTCTCCAGGCGTCCCCACTGGCTGGAGAATGCCGCCGACCATCCTGCCCTCGGCGTCGAGCGCGGCCGACATCATCACCCCGCCGTTGGCGAAGACGAGGTTGTAGACGTCGTCGGCCATCTCGCCCCGCCCGCGGAAAGTCACCGACCTCAGCTCGCCCATCGCGCTGAAGAGGGGCTGCGTCCTGGGCAGGTCCCGGCGGACGATTTCGGCGAACCGCGGAGAGAGCTTGTCATAGTCGGGCGAGCCGCTGGCCAGCCCGGCGACAAGCCTTCGCAAGGCAGCCTCGGTGCCGGCGGTCGGCATTGAGCCGGGGGCGGATACCCTTTCTCCAGGCGGCGCCACTGGCTGGTTATCAGCCGCTTGCGAGAAGGTCGCGGGCTGCAAAAGCAACCCCAGCACAATTGCTCCAACCAGGATCATGATGGCCACTCCGAGGATTGTTAAACGAGTGAAGCCTGAGTGTAGCGGGAGAGCATCGGAAACCAGGTCCGGCGATTGGGGTACCGGTCGACCGTACCCTTCGGCCTCACCGAGCATCCGGGCGGCTTCCAAGGACGACGTCGCGCCAAGCTTGGTGCGCGCCATCTTGAGGCGCTTCTCGACTGCATGGTGCGAAATGCCGAGATCCGCGGCGATCTCCTTGGCAGACTTATGGTGTAGCCATTGCCGCAGGCAAACCTTCTCGCGCTCGGTTAATCTCGAAAGTGACTCGCGGTCGTCCATTGATGAATGGATAAAGGCTGTCGCCGCTCGTCGATAGTACGGTCCGCTGGTAAAACGGGCTAGAACGGGGTTCATCGCGTGCCCGCTTTCCACCCAAACAGCAGCTCGGCGGCCGCTCGCGCACCACCGGAAGCGGGATGTCTGCTTCATATGCCTTTTGTTCACGGCGATTGACTGCATTGGATCGATAGCGGACATTCCCGCCAAGCGTCCGCTAAGGGGGGCGCGGACACCGGGCGCGGTGGATGAGATTCACAGCGCCTGCTATCGAACACCGATGAAGCCACCTCTTCAGACTGGCGAACCGGTGCCCTGGTTCCACGCGGCGGCCCTTGACGGCAATCCGCGCTATTCCTTCCACACGGCGGCGGGCCGCTGGATATTGATGCTGTTTGTCGGGCAAGCGTCCGGGGCTGCGGCCGAGGAGGCCTTGCAGCTCGTGGCCGCGAACCGGGACCTGTTCGACGATCGGCAAGCCTGCTTCTTCGGGGTGACGGTCGATCCGTCCGACGCGGCACAGGGGCGCATCGCCCAGAGCCTCCCGGGCATCCGCTGGTTTCTCGACTATGACCGCAGTGTCTCGGCAGCTTACGCCATGTGCTCCGCGGACGATTCGGCGGGCGGCTATGCCCCAGCCTGGCTGCTGCTCGACCCGATGCAGCGTCTCCACGCGCGTGCGCCGCTCTCTGGCGGTCCCGAGATGATCGCGCGACTGCGGCAGCTTGCCGGCATGAACTATTCGATGCCGGCGCCGGTCCTCGTTGTTCCCGGCATCCTGCCGCCGGAAATGTGTCGACGCCTCATCGAGCTGTATGACGAGCATGGCGGCGAGGAGTCCGGCTTCATGCGCGAAATGGACGGCGTGACCAGGCTGCTGCTCGACCACAGCCACAAGCGCCGCGCCGACCATATGATCGAGGATGAGCAAGTGATCGGCATGCTCAAAAGCCGCCTTTTCCATGCGCTACGACCGATGGTGCAGCGCGCCTTCCAGTTCGAGGCGACGCGGGTCGAACGCTGGATCGTGGCGCGCTACGATGCCGCGGAGAGCGGCTTCTTCAACGCGCACCGCGACAACACGACCAAGGGCACGGCCCACCGCAAATTCGCCGTGACGATCAATCTGAACACGGACGGCTACGAAGGGGGCGATTTGTGCTTTCCGGAGTTCGGACCGCAGACCTACCGCGCGCCGACCGGTGGGGCGATCGTCTTCTCATGCTCGCTGCTCCACGAAGCGCGTCCGGTGACCAAAGGCACGCGCTATGCCTTCCTGCCCTTCTTGTATGACGATGCCGGCGCGAGATTGCGCGAGCAGAATCTGCCGTTCGTGGCCCCGGAGCTGCGCGACTACCGCTCGGGTCTGGCGGACTAGGGAGGGGCAGAACGCCAAGCAGCCGCATGTTTCGTAAGGATCTGGACCAGACTTCATCTCCAGGCGCCCGGAGAGGGCCGCATGGGGTTGTCGTTTCGGCGGGGGATTAGGGGTGCAGCGCGTTCTCATCATCGGGCCGTGCGGATCCGGTAAATCGACGCTGTCTCGTCAGCTTGGAGAGCGTCTCGACCTGCCGGTCTATCATATGGACCAATTGGGCTGGCTCCCCGGTTGGATCGAGACCGAAAACGAAGAGCTGCGCGAAAGGATCGAAGCCATTGTCGCGACCGATCGCTGGCTGATCGAGGGCAACTATGGCAGCACGCTGCACTTGCGCCTGCCGAGAGCGGATGCCGTGATCTACCTCGATTTCCCGATCGGGCTTTGCATTTGGCGATTGCTGCGGCGGACGCTGAGCTACCGCGGGCGCACGCGTCCCGACATGACGGAAGGCTGCCCGGAGCGCTTCGACTTCGCGTTTTTCCGATATGTGCTGTTCTGGAACTGGGGTCCGGGCCCGCGCACCGAAGAGCGCCTGAAGGGGCACGAGAGCAAGGTAACACGGCTCAAGGGGCCAAAAGCTCTGAAGAGGTGGGTCGCAACACTCGAGGGCTGAGCCTTTGCGGGCCGGGTCCGTCGCCGCTTCGCATATGCGCTTGCACCTTGTCGAGCATGCGCCCACAGGGCCGCGCTTGCCGCACCGGAGGGCAGTCGATCCATGACCAATGAGTCGGAATTGCATATCTCGCCGGACGAGCGGCTGAAAGTCGCGATCGAGGCGGCGAGCATCGCCGTCTGGGCCTGGCACGTCGATCTGGACAAGTTTTCGATGGACGAGCGCGGCTTCGCGCTGTGGGGTTTGCCGCAGGCGGACGAAGTCGCGTTCGAAGAGCTGTCCGTTCGCATCCATCCGGTCGATCGCGACCGGGTGCGCGCCGCCTTCAACGCCACGCGTTCGCTGGAGGGCTCGTACGAGATCGACTTCCGGATCTGCATTGAGGACGAGGTCCGGTGGATCGCGGCGCGGGGCAGGGGTGCCGACGACGGCATTCGCGGCCGGGTGATGCACGGCATCTTCCTCGACGTCACGGCCCGCAAACAGGCCGAGGAGGGGAGCGAATTGCTGGCTGGCGAGATGAGCCACCGGGTCAAGAATCTGCTGGCGATCGCCACCGGTCTGACTCAGCTCACCGCCCGTTCCGCCAAATCAGTCGAGGAAATGGCCAGGGAACTAACCCAGCGCCTGACCGCGCTCGGGCGCGCGCACGACTTCGTGCGGCCGTTGCCGAACGAACAGGGCAAGGCGGCGCTGCTCGGCGATCTGCTGTCCATCCTGCTCGCGCCCTATGACGAGACGGCGGCGTTCTCTGGCCGAATTCGGGTCGCGGTGGCGCGGATGGGGGTGGGCGAGAAGGCGGCGACGGCGCTGGCGATGGTGATCCACGAACTGGCCACCAATTCCGTGAAATATGGCTCCTTGTCGGCCGAGACCGGCTTCCTCGACGTGTCGAGCAAGATGGACGGCGATGACATCCTGCTGACCTGGACGGAAACGGGCGGGCCCCCGATTACCGATGCCCGGGCGCTGGAAGGCTTCGGCAGCAAGCTCATCGCGCGTACCGTGTCGGGCCAGCTTGGCGGCGAGCTGAGCTATGATTGGCAGAAAAGCGGCCTGATCGTGACCGTCCGCATGCGCCGCGACCGGCTCGAGACTTAGCCGGGAGCAGAGTTCTCGGCGGCCTGGCGCAATGCTTGACGCGATAAAAAGAGAGGCGTTAGCTGGACCAGTCGTGCATCCATTCCGCATCCGGCACGTTCCGTTAGGGCAGTTTTCAATCAAGGAGATTTCCCATGGCAGACCTGAGCCGCGTTAAAGAGCATATGGAAGTGATCGGCGCCGACGGCGTGCATGTCGGTACGGTCGACAAGGTCGACGGCAACCGCATCAAGCTGACCAAGAAGGACAGCGGGTCGCACAATCATCATCATTATATTTCGGGTGGCCTGGTCGCGACGGTCGAGGGCGAGAAGGTGCGGCTTTCGGCCAATGCCGACAATGCCCTGCTGCTCGAGGAAGAGGCCGATGGCCGGGCGACGTCGGACAGCAGCGGGACGCTGAAGAAGGTGGCGATCGGTGTCGCCGCCGCCGGTGCGGTCGCCGCGGCCGGCGCGGTCATCTACAGCAAGGTCAAGGGCAAGGGCGAGAAGGAAGAGGCGGATACGACTGCCTGATTTTCCCGGTCCTGAACGCTTTGAGGCCCGTCGCTACCATGGTAGCGGCGGGCCTTGGCGTTTGGGGAGGGTGAGATGGGAATGCTGGACGGCTTGCTCGCGCAGGCGGGCAATATTGATCTGAACGGACTGGCGGCGAAAGTCGGCCTGAATGGCGACCAGCTGCGCGCCGGCGCGGAATCGATCATCGGGCGGATCACCGGCCAGGGCGCGACGCCGGAGCAGGCCGCGGAAGGTGCGGCGGCGGAAACGGGGCTGCCACTCGGCAATTTGCAGGCGCTGGCGCCGATGCTGGCCGGCATGTTGTCGCAAATCGATGTGTCGAGCCTGCTCAGCAACCCATCGGGCCTGCTGTCTGGTTTGGACCGGGACGGCGACGGTGCGGTGATGGACGATTTGGGAGATATGGCGCGGGGGCTGTTCGGCGGGCGATCGTAAAACCCTCCGTGCTCCGGCGAAGCAAGGGTGCGGAGCGCAGTAAGGTTGCGCTAGCCCCGCCGCTGCGCCGCGATCATGCGGTCGACTTCGCGTTCGACGATGGTGAGGGGGCGGGAGCCGCCGCCGACGACCAGGTCGTTGAACGCTTTCAGGTCGAAACGGCGGCCCAGCGCGCTGCGGGCGCGGTCGCGCTGGCGGTTGATCTCGGTGTGGCCGACCTTGTAGCCGCAGGCCTGGCCGGGCCAGACGGCATAGCGATCGATCTCGTTGGCGACGCTGTCGCGGGTGCCGCCGGTGGCTTCGGCGAACCAGTCGAGCGCATGATCGCGGGTCCAGCGCTTCGAGTGGATGCCGGTATCGACCACCAGCCGGGCGGCGCGGAAGGCCATGGATTGGTAATAGCCGAGCTGGCCTTCGGGATTGTCCTGATAGACGCCAAGTTCCCCGGCGAGCTGCTCGCCATAGAGCGCCCAGCCTTCCGAAAAGGCGCTGAAGCCGTAGACGGTGACGGCGCGGGCCAGCGGGAGCCGGTTGGCATATTCGCCGGCCCAAACGTGGCCGGGGATCGCTTCGTGATAGGTGAGGCTGGGCAGGTCGATGCGGCTGTGCATGTCGGTGCTTCTGAGGTTGATCCAGAAACGGCCGGGGACGGAGCCGTCGATCGAGCCTGCGCCGCCATAAGCGCCGGGCGCGCCCATTTCCTCGGCCGGGGCGATGCGGCGGACCTCGACATTGCCGGCCACGAGGGTGCCGAAAGCCTGCGACAGGCGCGGGCGCAATTCGGCGAGCTGGGCCTGGATGAAGGCGATGATCTCGGCGCGGCCGGGATCGCCCTCCGCGAAGGCGTAGCGGCGGTCGCGGAGCAAGGCGCGGTAGCGGTCGCTGACACTGCCCTGCGTGGCGCCGAGGCTGCGCATCAGCCGGTCCATCTCGCCAGTATAGTGGCGCAATTCATCGAGACCCTGCTGATGGACCTGATCGGGGGTGCGGCGGGTGGTGGTCGCGGCGGCGAGGGCCCACGCATAATATTCGGCGCCGCGGGGCAGCTTCCAGACGCCGAAATCGGAGGTGGCGGCGCGGCGATGCTGCTCCAGTTCCTCGATCTGGCGGGTGAGCGCCGGGGCGACGTCGCCGCGCGCGATCCGCCCGGCGCGGGCGCGCCACTCGCCGGGGATCGATGCGGTGCGGTTGGCGAGCGAGGTGACGATCAGCCATTCGCCGGGATCGCCCTCGCGCGTGCGGCGCAGCGCGGAGAGCGTCTTTTCGAGCACCGCATCGGGCGCGATCACGCCCTGGCCGCGCTGGTCGCGGAGCCGGTCGGTCTCGTCGTCGAGCTGCTTGGCATGTTGCGAGAGTCGGGCGAGGTAAGTTTCTGCGTCCTCGGCATTTTCCACTGTGTGATCGGCGTCGAGGAATTTCGGCAGATCGATATAGGAGCCCATATTCTGGGCGACCGGATAGGGGCCGTTGCGCCAGCTCGACACCGCGACGTCGCCATAAGGGAAAGCGTAGCCGTCGATGCCGGTCTGGTATGAGGCCCGGACCGTATCGACGTTGGACTCGGTTTGCGGGGTGAGGCCCGACGTGGGCAGCGCGTTCAGCCGTCGCACCGCCGATTGCAGCCAGGCCAGTTCCGCCTGCTGGCCGGCGCGCGACTTGTCGCCGACCTTGGCGCGCAGATCGCCGCGCGACCGCTTGTCGATGCCGAGCGTGGTCGCGGTTTCCGGGAACATGCGCAGATGCTCCTCGGCCAGTTCGCCGAGCAGGTTTGTCGCCTGCGCTTCGCGGCGCGGCTGCGCCAGCAAGGGCGCGGGGAGGCCGGTCGCCAGCGCCACCGCGCCTGCGCCGCCGAGTATTTCACGCCGGTTGAAAGCCATCGCGGTTACGCTCCGTTACTAAGGTTCAAGCCTGAGGAGGCGGTGGCAGCAGGTCCGCCGGCGCGACGACCAGGCAGCCATCCTCGACCGCGACGATCCGCACACGGCTGCCGGCAGCGGCGTCGGGCCCGCGCGCGCTCCAGACGCCATCGCCCACTGTGATCCGCCCGCGGCCATGCTCGATCGCCTCGGCCACGGTGACGGTCTGGCCGATCAGGCGGGCGGTGCGGTCGTTGAGCAGGGGATCGTCGGTCACGTGGGTCATGCGGCCATAAGCGCGCCGCCCGACCAGTACCATCGCGATCGCGGAGAGGCCGAACATCACGAGCTGCGCGGGCACGCCGACGCCAGTGGCGAAGGTGATCAAGGCGGTCAGCAAGGCGGCCCCGGCGATCCACACCAGGAAGACGCCCGGCACCGCGAGTTCGGTCGCGGCCAGCAAGGCGGCGCCGATCAGCCAATACCAGGCGGGGTCGATGTCGCCCAAATTCACGACTGGTCGCCGCCCTGGCCACGCCGCGTGTTCGGAATTCCCGTCGGTGCGGCCATCAGGCCGACGCCGCCCTTGTTGTCGCCCAGCGCCTCGCGGGCCAATTCGCCGATGCCGCCCAGCGTGCCCATCAGCTGCGTCGCCTCGACCGGGAAGAGGATGGTCTTGGCATTTGGCGAGGTGGCGAACTGGCTGATCGCCTCGACATAGCGTTGCGCGATGAAATAGTTGATCGCCTGGGCGTTGCCGCCGACAATGGCTTCGCTGACGACCTGGGTGGCCTTCGCCTCGGCCTCTGCTTCACGCTCGCGCGCCTCGGCGTCGCGGAAGGCGGCTTCGCGGCGGCCCTCGGCTTCCAGGATTTGCGACTGCTTCTCGCCCTCGGCCTTCAGAATGGCGGCGGCGCGGAAGCCTTCGGCGTCGAGGATGTTGGCGCGCTTCTCGCGCTCCGCCTTCATCTGCCGCGCCATCGCGTTGACGATGTCGTGCGGCGGGCGGATGTCCTTGATCTCGATCCGGGTGATCTTGATCCCCCACGCTTCGGTCGCGTGATCGATGACGCTGAGCAGCCGGCCATTGATCTCGTCGCGCTTCGACAAAGTCTCGTCCAGGTCCATCGAGCCCATGACGGTGCGCAGGTTCGTCGTCACGAGATTCAGGATGGCGTTGTAGAGGTCCGACACTTCGTACGCGGCCTTGGCGGCGTCCAAAACCTGGAAGAAAACCACGCCATCGGTCGAGACCATGGCATTGTCCTTGGTGATGATCTCCTGGCCCGGAATGTCGAGCACCTGCTCCATCATGTTGATGCGGCGGCCCACGCGATAGAAGAAAGCGGGCACAAAGATGAGCCCCGGCCGCGCCGATTGGGTGTAGCGGCCGAAATGCTCGATCGTGTACTGATAGCCCTGCCGGACCTGCTTCACGCTGGCGAACAGATAGAGAATGACCGTCGCGACGACGACGAGGATGATGGTTTCGATCATGATTCCCGGCTCCCGCTGATGGGGAGCATCATAGGGGGAGTGGGGTTGGGGGGAAGGGGAAATGCTGGGTGGCGGAAGAGGTGGGATTCGAACCCACGGTGAGCTTGCACCCACGGCGGTTTTCAAGACCGCTGCCTTAAACCACTCGGCCACTCTTCCGGCTCGCTCCGGCGCAACACATTCAGCGCGGGGCCATGTCAAGGCTTTCATATTGGCGGCGGGGCAGACATAGTGAGGCGATGAAGGCGACGAGATGCTGCTGAGGACCCTTTCCTTCTTGTTTTCCGGCTTCGGGCTGGGCCATCCGGCCGAGCTGCCGGCGACCGGCGCGTTTTTCGAGGGCGTGGCGGAGGTGACCGAGCGCAGATTGGTCGCGCCGGCGCGGGTCGAGCGGCAGGCGAAGGTGGCGGTGCAGGAAAGCGGGCTGAGCGAGGCGGGTTTCAGGGACTATCTGCCGGACCTGCGGCGGCGGGCGCTGGCGGAGGGTGTAAGCCAGGCGACGATCGACCGGATCTTCCCGACTTTGGTGTTTTCCGCGCGCACGGTGCAGCTCGACCGGCAGCAGCCGGGCGGGCCGCCGGGGAGCACATCCAATCCGCCGTTCCAGCCCTATCTGGCGCGGCACGTGACGCCGGCCCTGGCGAATATGGGCCGCAGCCGGCTGGCGCAGCATTCGGCGCAACTGGAAGAGATCGGCCGGCGTTACGGCGTCGATCCCGCCGTGATGGTGGCGATCTGGGGCAAGGAAACCGGTTACGGCCGGATCATGGGCAATTTCGACCTGCTCAATTCGCTGGCGAGTCTGGCCTATGAAGGCCGCCGCCGGGAATTGTTCGCGCCCGAATTCGTCGCGACGCTGAAGATGCTGGAGCGCGGCTTTCCGCGTTCGACCCTGCAGGGCTCGTGGGCGGGGGCGACCGGCCAGTCGCAATTCCTGCCGTCCGTCTACATCCGCCTGGCGGTTGATGGCGACGGCGACGGGCGGGCGGACATCTGGGGCAGTCAGCTCGACGCCCTGGCCTCGATCGCCAATTATCTGAGCAATGCGGGATGGAAGCCCAACGTGCCGTGGGGCGCGGAAGTGCGGGTGCCGGCAGGCCTGGACCGCGCGGCGATCGTCAATACGATGCGCGCGCCGCGCTGTGCCCGTGTGTTCGAACGGCACAGCCGCTGGCTGACCATTGCGGAGTGGCGGGCTTTGGGCGTGCAGCCGGTCGCCAGCGCGCAGCGGATCGCGGACGACGAGATGGCGACCCTGCTGGAGCCGGACGGTCCGGGTGCGCCGGCCTATCTGCTGACCAACAATTACCGGGTGATCCTGGATTATAATTGCTCGAATTTTTACGGCCTCACCGTGTCTCTGCTGTCGCAGGGCATTCACGGCTGAAACGGACTGGACGGGGCGGCGGTGTGGGGGCAGTGAGGCCGGACCCCTCCCTGTTCGAGTAAAGACAAGTCCGATGAAGCGCCTCCTTGCCACCGCCTCCCTGCTCGCCGCGCTCGCCGTGCTGCCCGCCAGCGCGCAGGCGCCCACCTTCGAAACCGCGGCGCCGATCGCCTTCATGATCGACCTGACCTCGGGCGCGGTGCTGTATGAGAAGGATGCCGACCGGCGGATTCCGCCCGCGTCAATGGCGAAGATGATGACGACCCACGTCGCCTTCCGCATGATCGACAGCGGCGAACTGGCGCTGGACAAGCAATGCACGATGCGGCCCGAGACGTGGCGGCAATGGCACAGCCAGGGCTCGACCTCCTTCCTGGAGGCGAACGGGCAATATAGCGTCGAGCATCTGCTGCACGGCATCGTCACCCAATCGGGCAATGACGCCAGCGTGGTGCTGGCTGAGTGCATTTCGGGCACCGAGGCGGCGTTCGTGCAGCTGATGAACCGAGACAGCCGCGAGCTGGGGCTGAGCAATTCCAACTGGGGCAATCCGGTCGGCTGGCCCGACGGCGGCGTGACCTACACCACCGCGCGCGACCTGGGGGAACTGGCCCGGTCGACGATCCGCGATCACAATGCGCTGTACCGGCGCTTTTATTCACAGACGTCGTTCACTTCGGGCACGCAGCTGGGCAGCGGCGCGGCGATCACGCAGGGCAATCGCAATCCGATCCTGGGCCGGGTGCAGGGCGCGGACGGGCTGAAGACCGGCCATACCGAGGAAGCGGGCTACGGTTTCACCGGCTCGGCCGAGCAGAATGGCCGGCGGCTGATCATGGTGGTGGCGGGGCTTGGCTCGACCGGCAGCCGGATCGAGGAATCGGTGAAGTTCATGGATTGGGGCTTCCGCGCCTGGCAGTCGCGCGCCTTGTTCCAGCAGAATGCGCGGATCGGCGAGGCCGAGGTGCAATTGGGCAGCGCCAACACGGTCGGGCTGGTGGCGCCGCGCAATCTGGCGGCGACCATTCCGGCCGGGACGGGCACGCGGCTGCGCGCCAAGATCGTCTATCAGGGGCCGATCAAGGCGCCGATCGCGCAGGGCCAGCATATCGCCGATCTGGTGGTCGAGGCAGACGGCATTCCGGCGATGACGATGCCGCTGCACGCCGAAAGCGAAGTGACCGAAGTCGGCTTTTTCGGCCGCATCTGGAACGGGCTCAAGTCGCTGATCGGGATGTAATGACGACACGCGGCCGCTTCATCAGCCTTGAAGGCGGGGAAGGGGTCGGCAAGTCCACCCAAATTCGCGCACTGGCTGCGGCGCTGCGCGCGCGGGGCCATGACGTCATCGAGACGCGCGAGCCCGGTGGAAGCGAGGGGGCGGAGGCGATCCGGGCGTTGCTGCTCGGCGGGAGCGAGGAGCGCTGGGGGGCAAAGGCGGAAGCCTTGCTGTTCGCGGCGGCGCGGACCGATCATGTCGACAAGGTGATCCGGCCAGCGGTCGAGGCGGGGCGCTGGGTGTTGTCCGATCGCTTCATCGACAGCTCGCTGGCCTACCAGGGCGGAGCCGGTGGCTTGGGCCTGGCGGCGGTGCGGGCGATCAATGCATTCGGGATCGGGGAATGGTTTCCGGACCGAACGCTCGTGCTGGTGCATCCCGAGGGGGCGGAGCGGGCGCGGGCGCGCGATGGCGAGGAGAGCGACCGGATCGGCGGTCGCTCCGCAGCCTATCATGCGGCGGTGGAGGCGGCTTTCCGCAAGATTGCAGCGAACGAGCCGGAGCGGGTGCGTCTGATCGATGCGTCGGGCGCAGTGGACGCGGTGACCCAGCGGCTGCTCGATGCGCTGGAGGATCTGCTGTGAGCCCGCTTTACGGCCATGACGCGGCAGTGGCGGCATTTCGGGCGGCGCTCGATGGCGGGCGGCTGCACCATGCCTGGCTGGTCGCCGGGCCGGAGGGGATCGGCAAGGGGCTGTTCGCGCGAAAGGCGGCGCTGCGGGTGCTGGCGCAGGGACAGGGGCCGGTGGCACGGCCCGGCTTCGAGGTGCCGGACGAACATCAGAGCGCGCGGCTGATGGCGGCGGGCAGTCATCCCGATTTCATGCTGCTGGAGCGGCTGACCAAGGATGGCGGGACGGAACTGGCACGGAGCATCACGACCGCTCAGGTCCGACGGCTGTCGCATCTTTTTGCGCTGATGCCGACCTATTCGCCATGGCGGGTGATCGTAATCGATGCCGTCGATGATCTGGAGACGGGCGGAGCGAACGCGCTTCTCAAGAATCTGGAAGAACCGCCTGGCAGCACGGTGTTCCTGCTCGTCAGCCACGCGCCGGAGCGG
>JBBSLM010000008.1:0-21523 GCA_038255245.1 Sphingomonadales bacterium | reverse complement strand
GCCAGCGTCTCCGAACGATTGCGCCGGCAATCATATTGCATGCGGACAACCACGGAGTTCGTGCCGTCCGCCATCGCCTCGGCGAAAACTGTGCGGGTGCGCAGGGTCACCATGTCGCCTGTCCGCTGCTTCGAGGCGGCGTCGACCGAGACCGTCCCGCGATCGTTTTGCGTGACCTCCTGCCAATTCTCGACCGGCTGCGCGGCGGTGAACAGAAATAAAGCGGTGATCAGCTGGTGCATGTCTCTTCCCTCTGCTGGCCAGTGCTTACGTGCCGCATTCTGAATCCACGCTTTCAACTTGTCGACTTCCACCAAGCCCCTGCCTAGAGGGTCGCCATGATTCCTCGTTATTCCCGCCCCGACATGACGGCGATCTGGTCGCCGGAAAACCGTTTCCGCATCTGGTTCGAGATCGAGGCGCATGCGCTCGACGCGATGGCCGACCTGGGCGTCGTGCCCAAAGAGGCAGCCGCCGCGGTCTGGGCGTGGTGGCACACCGGCCCGGCGATCGACGTCGCGCGGATCGACGAGATCGAAGCGGTGACGAAACATGACGTGATCGCCTTCCTGACCTGGGTGTCCGAGAATGTCGGACCGGAGGCGCGCTTCCTGCACCAGGGCATGACCAGTTCCGACGTGCTCGACACGGCGCTGTCGGTGCAATTGGCGGCGGCGTCGGACCTCTTGCTCGCCGATCTCGATGCTTTGCTCGCCGTGCTGGAGCGCCGCGCGCACGAGCATAAGCTGACCCCGACGATCGGCCGCAGCCACGGCATTCACGCCGAGCCGGTGACCTTCGGCCTGAAGCTCGCCCAGGCCTATGCCGAATTTGCCCGCAACCGGGCCAGGCTGGTGGCGGCGCGGGCCGAGATCGCCACCTGCGCTATTTCCGGCGCGGTCGGCACCTTCGCCAACATCGATCCGCGCGTGGAAGCGCATGTCGCGGCCAAGCTGGGCCTCGCGATCGAGCCGGTCTCCACCCAGGTTATCCCGCGCGACCGGCACGCCGCTTTCTTCGCCACCCTAGGCGTGATCGCTTCGTCGATCGAGCGGCTGGCGACCGAAGTGCGCCATCTGCAGCGCACCGAAGTGCTGGAGGCGGAGGAATATTTCGCGCCGGGACAGAAAGGCTCGTCGGCCATGCCGCACAAGCGCAACCCGGTGCTGACCGAAAATCTCACCGGGCTCGCCCGCATGGTCCGCTCGGCCGTCACGCCCGCGCTGGAGAATGTCGCGCTGTGGCATGAGCGCGACATCAGCCATTCGTCGGTCGAACGCTATATCGGCCCGGATGCGACGATCACGCTCGATTTCGCGCTGGCGCGCCTCACCGGCGTGATCGACAAACTGCTGGTCTATCCGAAGCGGATGAAGCGCAATCTCGACCGGATGGGCGGCCTCATCCACTCGCAGCGCGTGCTGCTCGCGCTGACCCAGGCCGGCGCGAGCCGCGAGGATGCCTATCGGCTGGTTCAGCGCAATGCGATGCGGGTCTGGGAGTCGGACGGCGAACTGAGCCTGTTGGAGTTGCTCCAGCAGGACGATGAGGTGACCGCCCTGCTCTCCCCCGAAGCAATCGCGCGCGAGTTCGACCTCGATTATCATTTCAAGCACGTCGACACGATCTTCGAGCGCGTCTTCGGCCAGTGAGCGAACGGGCTGCTCCTGCGGAAGGCGCGGTTTCGGCGCCCGTGGCGGAATCATCCGGGGCAGGCGTGCGACGCATCGGCGGCATCATCACCGCTCTTATCGCGGTCGGCCTGCTCGCCTTGCTGGCGGGCGGCGCGCTCGCGATCACAGCGCTGCGCGCGGGCGAAGCTCAGGCTGAACTCGTCAGGCACACCCGCGATGTCGAAGCGCTGATCGCCTCGATCGGCATTCAGGTCGAGCGCAGCGAAGGCGCCCGCAGGGGCTATTTGATCCAGCGGGACCCCCGCTTCCGCGACAGCTGGGATTTGGCTGTGCGCAGACTTGCGGACGAGCTGCCCCGGCTGGAAGCGCTGGTCGGCGACAATGAACGCCAGGCCGAGCGCGCTCGCGCTCTGGGGGCCATGGTGAGCGACCTGCAGCAGATCGACCGCCAGTCGATGGCCGCGATCGACATGGGTTTGGTGCAGCAGGCGTTGAGCGCATTCGCCAGCGACCGCAGCGCGGATCTGCTGCGCTCCATCCGCGCGCTGCGGCTCGAAATGGCGGACGTCGAGGCGCGATTGCTCGAACTGCGCGACCGCGAGCGGATCGAGACGCTGAACAGTTCCTACGCGATCCTCGCTTTCTGCGCCTTGCTGGTGCTGGCGATCATCGCCGCCACGATCCTCGTCATTCGCCGCTACACGGCCGAGTTGGCCCGGTCGCGCGACAGTCTGCACCGACTGAATACCGATCTGGAAGGCGTGGTCGGGGAACGGACCAACGAATTGCAGCGCGCGAATGACGAGATCCAGCGCTTCGCTTACATCGTCAGCCACGATCTGCGCTCGCCTTTGGTCAACGTGATGGGCTTCACCGCCGAGCTGGAATCCGCGCGCCAGCCACTGGAGAATTTGGTCGCGGCGGTCGAGGTAAGGGCGCCGGACCTGATCACGCCGGAAGTGAGACTGGCGGTGGCTGAGGATTTGCCGGAAGCGGTCCGCTTCATCCGGGCCTCGACCGAAAAGATGGACCGGCTGATCAACGCGATCCTCAAACTGTCGCGCGACGGGCGCCGGGCGCTGGCGATCGAGAAGCTGGCGATGAGCGCGGTCGTCGAGGCCGCCGCCGATGCGCTGCGGCATCCGATCGACGATGCCGGCGGCGAACTCGTCGTCGACAAGTTGCCGGACATCATCTCCGACCGCGTCTCGATCGAACAAATTTTCTCAAACCTCATCGAAAACGCCGTAAAATACCGCAAGCCCGAACGCCCGTTGAGGATCCAGGTGTCCGGCCGGGTCGCGGGCCAGCGGGCGATATTCGAGATCGCCGACAATGGCCGCGGCATCGATCCGAAGGATCATGAGCGCGTGTTCGACCTGTTCCGCCGGTCAGGCACGCAGGACCAGCCCGGCGAGGGCATCGGCCTGGCCCATGTCCGCACTGTCGTCTGGCGACTGGGCGGGTCGATCGAGCTGGATTCCGCGCTTGACGACGGCGCCACATTCCGGCTTTCGCTGCCCCTCAGGCTTGACGTGGAGTGAGAGCATAATGCCGGAAAGCCAAGCGGTTACGATCGTCATGATCGAGGATGACGAGGGCCATGCCCGGCTCATTCAGAAGAATTTGCAACGGGCGGGCATCAGCAATGCCGTGCGGCATTTCACCGACGGCACGACCGCCCTCGCCTATCTGTTTGATCCCGCCGACGGTCCCACCGTCGCCGGCCCGGCGCTGCTGTTGCTCGACCTGAACCTGCCGGACATGAGCGGCATCGATATCCTGGCGAAGATCAAGGGCGACGAGCGGCTCCATCGCACCCCGGTGGTCGTGCTCACCACGACCGACGACCAGCGCGAGATCGACCGCTGCTACGATCTGGGTGCGAACGTCTACATTACCAAGCCGGTCAATTACGAGAATTTCGCCGACGCGATCCGCCAGCTCGGCCTGTTCCTGTCGGTGATCAAGGTCCCGGAGGCCGGCGCTTGACCGAAGACGAGCCGCACCTGCTCTACATTGACGACGACGAGGGCCTGAGACGGCTCGTGGCGCGCGCCCTGTCGCGGCGCGGGTTTCGGGTGACGACGGCCGCGAGTGGGGGCGAAGGCGTCGAGCTGGCGATGGAGCAGCGGTTCGACGTGGTGACCGTCGACCATTATATGCCGGTGCAGGACGGGTTGGAGACTTTGCTGCTGCTCAACGCCGCCGAATATGCGCCGCCGGTCGTTTATGTGACCGGGTCGGAGGACAGCAATGTCGCAGTCGCAGCGCTGAAGGCGGGCGCCGCCGATTATGTGGTCAAGAGCACCGGCGACGCTTTCTTCGACCTGCTGGCACAAACGCTGCGGGCGGCGATCCGCACCGGCGCGCTGAGCAATGCCAAGGCGGAAGCCGAGCGCGAGCTGCGGGCGACCAACGAGCGGCTCGAGGCGCTGCTGCACGAGGTCAATCACCGCGTCGCCAACAGTTTGCAGCTGGTTTCCGCCTTCGTCCACATGCAGGGCGCGGCGCTGGCCGACGAGGCGGCAAAGACCGCGCTGGAGGCCACGCAGCGGCGCATCCAGGCGATCGCCCAGGTGCACCGGCGGCTCTACACCTCGGATGACGTGCAGTCGGTCGAGATGTCGGAGTATCTTTCGGCCCTGGTGACCGAGCTGGAGGAGGCCTGGTCGACGCCGGCTTTGCCTTGCCGCCTGACGCTGACGGCGGAGCCGCTGCGGCTGAAGACCGACCGGGCGGTGCCGGTCGGCATCATCGTCAGCGAACTCGTCACCAATGCCTGCAAATATGCCTATGAACCAAAGGTGGTGGGCGAGATCCGGATCGCGCTGAAGCGGGACGGCGACAGCGGCTTCAGCCTGACGGTCGAGGACGATGGTTGCGGCCTGCCGAGCGACGGCAAAGTACGCGGCACCGGTGTCGGCACGAAGCTGGTGAAAGCGATGGCGCAGAGCCTGTCGGCCAAGCTCAGCTACGACACATCCCACAGCGGCGTGCGTGCCGTGCTGACGGCGGCGTGCTGAGGCCCGAAACTAGCCTTCCCAGAGCGACTTCACTTTCTGGAAGAAGCCCTTGCTTTCGGGGCATTCCTCGCCGGTCTCGGTGCAGCGGAATTCTTCGAGCAGTTCCTTCTGACGCGCGCTCAGCCGGGTCGGGGTTTCGACATGGACCTCGATCACCATGTCGCCTTGGCCCCGGCCATTGAGAATCGGCATGCCGGCGCCGCGGATGCGGACTTGCTTGCCGGACTGCATCCCGGCCGGGATCTTCACCTCGTGGCGGCCCTTGTCGAGGCCGGGTACTTCGACCGTCCCGCCCAGGGCAGCGGTGGTGAAGCTGAGCGGCAGCCGCGCGAACAGGGTCGTGCCTTCGCGCTGGAAGACCGAATGCCGCGCGAGGTGGATGAAGATGTAGAGATCGCCGGACGGGCCGCCGCGCACGCCGGCTTCGCCTTCCCCGGCGATGCGGATGCGGGTGCCTTCGTCGACGCCGGCGGGGACGTTGACGTCCAGGCTCTTGCGCTTCTCGACCCGGCCTTCGCCCCGGCAGGACGGGCAGGGATCGGCGATCACTTCGCCGACGCCGCGGCATGAGGGGCAGGTCTGCTCCAGCACGAAGAAACCCTGCTGAGCACGGACCTGGCCGCGGCCGCCGCAGATGTTGCAGGTGCGGGCCGAGGTGCCGGGCTTCGCGCCCTTTCCGTCACACGGCTCGCAAGCTGCGGTGCCATCGACATTCAGTTCGACCGCGCGGCCGTTATACGCATCCTCGAGGCTGATCTCGAGGTCGTAGCGCAGATCGTTGCCGCGCAGCACGTTCGTGCGCCGTCCGCCGCCACCGCCGCGGCCGCCCCCCATGAACTCGCCGAACACGGATTCGAAAATGTCGGAAAAGTCGGGCGCTGGCCCCTGCCCCATGCCGCCCTGCTGGAACGCCGCCTTGCCGAAGCGATCGTAAGCGGCGCGCTTCTGCGGATCCTTCAGGCAATCATAGGCTTCGCTGATCGCCTTGAACTTCGCCTCGCTGTTCGCGCAGCCCGGATTCTTGTCCGGGTGGCATTGCATGGCGAGGCGGCGATAGGACGATTTGATCGTCTTATCGTCGGCGGTGCGCTGGATTTCCAGGAGCTCGTAATAATCGGCGTCGGTACTCATGCTGACCTCAAGCGTATCTCGACTTCGCTCGATACGAACGGGGTGGGTTAATCCCAGACCCGTTCGCTTCGAGCGAAGTCGAGAAGCATTTCACAAAGATCAGCCCTTATTCTCGTCCACTTCCGAGAATTCGGCGTCGACGACTTCTTCCTCGTCGCCCTTGTTGAGGTCCGGACCGCTGGCGCCAGCGTCAGCGCCGCCAGTGGCCGAAGCCGCGGCCTGATCCTTCTCGTAGATCGCCTGGCCGAGCTTCATCGCGATCTGCGCGAGCGCCTGCGCTTTCTCCTGGATCGCGGCGGTGTCGCCGCCTTCCAGCGCCGTCTTGGTTTCGGTGATCGCGGCCTCGATCTCGCCCTTCAGCGACGCGTCGACCTTGTCGCCATGCTCCTTCAGCTGCTGCTCGGTCGAATGGACCAGGCTTTCGGCATTGTTCTTGGCCTCGGCCGACGCGCGGCGCTCCTTGTCCGCTTCCGCGAACTGTTCGGCGTCGCGGACCATCTGCTCGATGTCGCTGTCGGTCAGGCCGCCCGACGCCTGGATGCGGATCTGCTGCTCCTTGCCGGTGCCCTTGTCCTTGGCGCTGACGTTGACGATGCCGTTGGCGTCGATGTCGAACGTGACCTCGACCTGCGGCACGCCGCGCGGCGCCGGCGGAATGCCGACCAGGTCGAACTGGCCGAGGACCTTATTGTCCGCCGCCATTTCGCGCTCGCCCTGATAGACCTTGATCGTCACCGCATTCTGATTGTCCTCGGCGGTCGAGAAGGTCTGCGACTTCTTGGTCGGAATCGTGGTGTTGCGATCGATCATGCGGGTGAACACGCCGCCCAGAGTCTCGATGCCGAGCGACAGCGGGGTCACGTCGAGCAGCAGCACATCCTTGACGTCGCCCTGCAACACGCCGGCCTGGATCGCCGCGCCCATGGCGACGACTTCGTCGGGGTTGACGCCGGTGTGCGGCTCCTTGCCGAAGAATTCCTTCACGATTTCGCGCACGCGCGGCATGCGGGTCATGCCGCCGACCAAAACGACCTCGTCGATGTCGCCGGGCTTCAGATCGCCCGCATCCTTCAGCGCATTCTTGATCGGATCGATCGTGCGCTTGATGAGGTCGCCGACCAGCTTTTCAAGGTCGGAGCGGTTCAGCGTTTCGACCAGATGAAGCGGCGTGGATGCGCCGCCTTCCATGCGGGCGGTGATGAAGGGCAGGTTGATATCGGTGGTCGCGGTCGAGCTCAGCTCGATCTTGGCCTTCTCCGCCGCTTCCTTCAGCCGCTGCAAGGCCAGCTTGTCGCTGCGGAGGTCCATGCCCTCCTTCTTCTTGAACTGGTCGGCCAGCCAATCGACGATCTTGGCGTCGAAATCCTCGCCGCCCAGAAACGTATCGCCGTTGGTCGACTTCACCTCGAACACACCGTCGCCGATTTCCAGCACCGACACGTCGAACGTGCCGCCGCCCAGATCGTAGACCGCGATCGTCTTGCCGTCCTGCTTGTCGAGGCCATAAGCGAGCGCCGCCGCGGTCGGCTCATTGATGATCCGCAGCACTTCGAGGCCCGCAATCTGGCCGGCATCCTTGGTCGCCTGACGCTGGGCGTCGTTGAAATAGGCCGGGACGGTGATCACCGCCTGCGTGACCGTCTCGCCCAGATAGGCCTCGGCCGTTTCCTTCATCTTCTGCAGCGTGAAGGCGCTGATCTGCGAGGGGGAATAATCCTTGCCGCCGGCATTGACCCAGGCGTCGCCATTCGGCCCCTTGGCGATCGTATATGGGACGAGGCCCATATCCTTTTTTGTCAGGGGATCGTCGAAGCGGCGGCCGATCAGGCGCTTGACCGCGAACACCGTATTGTCGGGATTGGTGACCGCCTGGCGCTTGGCCGGCTGGCCGACGAGCCGCTCACCATCCTTGGTGAAAGCGACGATGGATGGCGTGGTGCGCGCGCCTTCCGCATTTTCGATGACCTTGGCGTTGCCGCCTTCCATGACCGCAACGCAGCTGTTGGTCGTGCCCAAATCGATACCGATGACTTTCGCCATAATTCCTGCCTCTGCCCCTACTCAAAAAGGTCAATCGCTCCCGCCCGTTACGGGCAGGGAACTTATTTCATGGCGCCGATATAGGTGGCATTCGGGTTGCGACAAGAAGTGCTCCGTGGCTATGGGCGAGCCCATGAAAATGCTTGTCCCGTTCGGGGCCGCTCTGGCCCTCGCCGGCTGCGGCGCCCCGGCTGCCACGCCGCGGGTCAGCGAGGCGAAGGTACGCCTTCCCGCCGCGCCCAATTTGCCCGCCGCCGGCTATTTCCAGCTGAAGGGCTTCGACAGCATGGAAGTGCTGACCGGGGCGACCTCTCCCGCGGCGGAGCGGATCGAAATGCATCTGTCGCGCCAAGAAAACGGCATCAGCCGGATGCAAAGACTGGAGCAGGTGAGCCTGCCGCGAACCGGCGAATTCACCTTCGAGCCGGGGGCGCATCATCTGATGCTGTTCGGCCTGCGCGAAGGGCTGCAGCCGGGCCAGACGATCCCGCTGACGCTGACCTTCCAGAAGGCGCCGCCGGTGACGGTCGAAGCCCGGCTGGAAGCGCCGGGCGGTGGTGACGGCGATCATGCCGGGCATTGAACCTCGAAGCCCTCTCCCCTTGCGGGAGAGGGGTACGGCCGCGTCTGCGGCCGAAAAGGATTCCTTCTGCGCGCCTAGACAGGCGCGCGCACCCTCTCCCCAACCCCTCCCCCGTTGAGGGGGAGGGGCTAGAGCGCAGGAGCTCAATCCGATGACCCCCGTCTACGATCCCAAGCAGGCCGAAACGGACCTGCCTTACCTGCGCAAGGTGGTCGGTGCGTCGATGGCGGGGACGGTCGTCGAATGGTATGAATTCTTCCTCTACGCGACCGTCGCGACGCTGGTGTTCGGGAAGCTCTTTTTCCCCGCGACCGGAGACCCGCTGGACGGGATCATTCTCGCCTTCGGGACCTATGCGGTCGGCTTCCTCGCCCGGCCGCTGGGCGGGATCGTGTTCGGCCATATCGGCGACCGGATCGGACGAAAGGCGCTGCTGCAGCTGAGCCTGGTGCTGGTCGGCGTCTCGACCTTCCTGATGGGCTGCCTGCCGACCTTCGAGACGATCGGCTATGCGGCGCCGATCCTGCTGGTCATCCTGCGCTTCATCCAGGGCTTCGCGGTCGGCGGCGAATGGGGCGGCGCGGTCTTGCTGGTGACCGAGCATAGCCCGGACCGCAGCCGCGCTTTCTGGGGCAGCTGGCCGCAGGCGGCGGTGCCGCTCGGCAATCTGCTCGCCACCGCGGTGCTGATCGGCCTGTCGGTGTCGCTGAGCGAGGAGCAATTCCTGTCCTGGGGCTGGCGGGTCGGCTTCTGGCTCAGCGTCGTGATCGTCGGCATCGGCTATTATATCCGCACCCAGATCACCGATTCCCCGATCTTCCAGGCGCACAAGGAAGAAGCGGAGCAAGCGGAAACCAAGGCGAAGTTCGGCCCGGCCGAGGTGTTCCGCCGCTATCCGCGCAGCGTACTGAACGCGATGGGGCTCAGGTTCGGCGAGAACATCGTCTATTATATGATCGTCACCTTCTCGATCACTTACCTCAACCATATCGGCGTCGATACCAGCCGCATCCTGGCTCTGCTGTTCGTCGGCCATCTGGCCCATGCGCTGGCGATTCCGGCGATCGGGGGACTAGCGGACCGGGTCGGGCGACGGCCGGTCTATATCCTCGGCGCGTTGCTCACGATGGCCTGGCCCTTCCTCGCCTTCCCGATGTTCGACACGGGCGAGACGATGATGATCGTCTCGGCGATCGTCATCGGCCTGCTGATCCACGGCCTGATGTACGCGCCGCAGCCGGCGATCATGACCGAGATGTTCCCGACGCGGATGCGTTATTCGGGCGTGTCGCTCGGCTATCAGGTGACGGCGATCTTCGCGGGCTCGTGGGCGCCGTTGATCGGCGCCTGGCTGCTGCGCGAATATGACGCGTGGCTGCCGATCGCCTTCTACATTTGCGGCGCGGCGGCGGTGAGCCTGGCCAGCGCGCTGCTGATGCGCGAGACGAAAGGCGCGTCGCTCTACGCGCTGGACGAAGCCGATCGGGCCCGAGGCGTTTGAGGGGCGCGCGCGAACGCGCTACGCTCCCGCCCGATATCCCGGGGGAGCGAGTCGCATGGGCACTGACATTTTCCGTTCGTCGACCAAGGGCTGGCTGATCGGGACGCTGGCCGGCTGGGGGACGATCGTGCTGATCCTGGCGGGGATCATCTTGTCGCTACTGCCGCTCGGGCTCAATCTGGGCTGGTGGCCGATCCTGCTGAGCGTCGTCGGCCTCGGCCTGATCGCCTGGAAATGGCTTACCAACATGATGGCGAGCTATGAGATCACGCCGGACCGGCTGGTGATTCGCCGCGGCATTTTCGTGAAGTCCATCGACGAGATCGAACTCTATCGGATCAAGGACGTCCGCATCGATTTCACCATCATCAACCAGATCGCCAATGTCGGCACGATCGGCATCACCTCGTCCGACGAGACGACGCGCGACGGGCCGCTGATGCTGCCGTTGATCGAAAACGCCAAACTGCGGCGCGAGGCGTTGCGCGACCTGGTCGACCAGGCCCGCCAACGCCGCCGGGTGCGCGAGGTTGATATGGTGCATGACGAGTTCTGACCCAATCGATCCTCCGGCGGAGGCACCCTCTGCCCCGCCGCCGGCGCTGGTGAAGCGCCACCGGCTGTCGACGCGCCTCTGGCACTGGACGAACGTCGTCGCTTTGTTCGTCATGCTGATGAGCGGGCTGATGATCTTCAACGCCCATCCGCGCCTCTATTGGGGGCATTATGGCGCGAACAGCGATTATGCTTGGCTGGAGATCGGCTCGGATCCGGAGGGCGGCTATCTGCGCGTCGGCGAGACGCGGATCGGGACGACCGGGCTGGCCGGGCAATGGACCGACGGCAAGGGCGAGACCCAGCGCCGCGCGTTTCCGGGCTGGGCGACGATCCCGTCCAGTTACGATCTGGCCGGGGCGCGGCGCTGGCACCTCGCCTTCGCGTGGCTGTTCGCGTTCGGCCTGCTGTTCTTCATGATCCGGGCGTTCTGGAACCGGCATGCGCAAAAGGAGCTGACCCCGGGGCTTGCCGAGCTGAAGCCGCGCCATTTGTGGCACGAGGTGAAGGATCACGCCCGCCTGCGTTTTCCCAAGGGCGAGGCGGCCTTGCGCTACAACACCTTGCAGAAAATCAGTTATTTCGCCGTCATTTTCCTGCTTCTGCCGCTGATCATCCTGTCCGGGCTGGGCATGTCCCCGGCGATGGACGCGAACTGGCCGTGGATCGTCGATCTGCTCGGCGGGCGACAGTCGGCGCGCTCGGTCCATTTCATCGTCGCCTTCCTGCTGGTCGGTTTCATCATCGTCCATCTGCTGATGGTTTTGCTCGCCGGACCGATCAACGAGATAAGATCGATGATCACCGGCTGGTATCGCGTCCCGCAGCCGAAGCCGCCGAAGGAGGAGCAGGCATGATCACCCGGCGGCACGTGCTGATCGGCGCGAGCGGCGCCGCCTTGGTCGGCTGCGACAAGCTCCACAACAGCGCCACCTTCCGCGACGGGCTGCGCGTGTTCGAGGGGCTGAACATGAGCGCCCAACGAACGCTCGGTCTGGGCCAGAGCCTGGCCCGCGAATTTCGCGAGGACCAGCGCTCGCCTACCTTTCGCTCCAACGGCACCGCGCGGCCGGAGACGCCGGATTATGCGCGGCTGGCGGCGGGCGGTTTCGCCGACTGGCGGCTGCGCGTGGACGGTCTGGTGGCAAGGCCCCTGGCGCTGACGATGGCGCAGGTGCAGGCCTCGCCCGGCCGCACGCAGATTACGCGGCACGATTGCGTCGAGGGCTGGTCGGCGATCGGGAAATGGCACGGCGCCGTCCTGGGCCCCATTCTGGACGCCGCGGGTCTTCGCGACGAGGCGCGCTACCTCGTCTTCCATTGTATGGATCGCTATGGCGACCGGCCATATTATGAGAGCATCGACCTGGTCGACGCCTTCCACCCCCAGACCATCCTCGCCTACGGCCTGAACGATTCCTTCGTGCCGGTGGAAAATGGCGCACCGCTGCGGCTCAGGGTCGAGCGCCAATTGGGCTACAAGCACGCCAAATATATCGAGCGGGTTGAAGCGGTGGCGAGCCTGGACGGCATTTACGGCGGCAAGGGCGGCTTCTGGGAGGATGTCGGCGATTACGAATGGTATGCGGGGATTTGAACCCCGCAGCCTATACTGAGGTCGTCAACAATACTTCGCCTCGAAAGCATCGTCTGACATCGTCAAGTAGATGATGCCCTCGACAAAGGCTACGAGCGCAGGGATAAACGTCCAAAAGAAGACAAGATACAAGATACCAAGTCCCGTCTGGCCCAGATAGAACTTATGCACTCCCAGACCGCCAAGCAAAATCGCCAGCACTCCAGCCGCAATTTTAGACTTTTCACCTGTCGATGCCGACCCTGCCTGCCGAGCTCCGCAGCGCGGACAAATTGCTGCGGTTCGATGGATCAAGAGCGCGCAGCCGCTACAGTATTTCCCATCTTGGATCGTCGAGTCGCTCGCCATAGTGCCCCCTAATTTTCATGAGCCTAACCGCGAAAGCCTCTCGATCCAAGAGACTGCTATAGTAGTCGTTTCGGCGAGTGGATGTCAGCGACAACGAATGGCACGCGGGGATTTGGGTTTGTTGGAGGAAGTAAGTGCCACCCCCAGCCCCTCCACGAAGGGGTGGAGGGGAGTCAGATTGTGACCCCCCTCCAGCATTTGCTGGAGGGGTTGGGGGTGGCTCTTCTTACTCCGCCTTCTTCGCCACCCCAACCAGCGCGGGCCGCAGCAACCGGTCCTTGATCATGTAGCCGGGCTGCAATTCCTGGACGATCGTGCCGGGGGCCTGGTCGCTCGGCACTTCCAGCATCGCCTGATGCTTGTTGGGATCGAGCGTCTGGCCCATCGCCTCGACGCGGGCGATGCCGTGGCGGGCGAAGACACTGTCGATCTCTTTCCCCGTCGCTTCGATGCCGGTGATCAGGCCCTTCAGGCGATCGTCGGTGCGCAATTCGTCGCCGATGATGCCGAGCGCGCGTTCCAGATTGTCCTTCACGCTCAAGATATCGCGGGCGAAGGCGGTGGCGGCATAGGCCTGGGCATTCTGCTTTTCCGTCTCCAGCCGGCGGCGGACATTCTGCGTCTCGGCCTGCGCGTAGAGGACGTGCTGACGCACCTCCTCCAGCTCGCGCACCAGTTCGGCCAGCCGGTCGAGGCCGCCGTCCGGCCCGTCTTCGAGGCCGGCATCGTCGAGCGTGTCGTCGATCACGTCCGCGTCACTCTGCTTGGTCTTGTCGTCGTTCATCCCATCAATCTCGATAGTGTTTTTGCTGTGAAATCCACCATGGGCACCACCCGCGCATAGTTCAACCGGGTCGGGCCGATCACGCCGACGACGCCGACCACCTTGCCGTCCGCGCCGCGATAGGGCGCGGCGATCACCGAGGAGCCGGAGAGCGAGAACAATTCATTTTCGGAGCCGATGAAGATTTTCATCCCCGCCCCTTCCCGGGCGCGCCCCAGGAGCCGGGCAATCTCCTCCTTGCCCTCCAGTTCGCCGAGCAATTGCCGGACGCGCTCCAGATCCTCGGCCGCCGCGGCGTCGATCAGATTGGCCTGGCCGCGCACGATCAGCACCGGCCGGCGCGCGCCATCCTCGGACCACAGGGCGAGGCCTTGTGCGACCAATTGCTGCGCGGCGCGATCGAGCGCGGCCTGACCGGCGGCGATTTCGGACGTGAGCCGGGCATGGGCCTGGCTGAGCGTGAGCCCCGAAAGCCGCGCGCTGACATAATTGCCGACCTCGGCCAGCGCCGCGGCGGAGACACCGGGCGGAATGTCGATCACGCGATTCTCGACGCCGCCGTCGGCGCCGACCAGCACGGCCAGCGCCTTGTCCGGCGCGAGCGGCACGAAGGCGAGCTGGCGCAGCACCGGCTCCTCGTTCGGCACCAGCACGATGCCGGCGCAGGCGCTGAGGCCCGAAAGCGCCGCGGTGGCCGCGCTGATCGCTTCCTCGATCGGGCCGGAACGGTCGATCCGCGCCTCGATCGCCGCGCGTTCGTGCGCGCTCGGCTCGGCCGCCTGCATGATGCCGTCGACGAACAAGCGAAGGCCGGTTTCGGTCGGGATCCGGCCGGCGGAGGTATGCGGCGCGGCGAGCAGTCCCGCTTCCTCCAGATCCTGCATGACATTGCGGATCGAGGCGGGCGAGAGATTTAGCGTGGACGTGCGCGCGATCGTCATGGAGCCGACAGGCGTGCCAGCCTCGACATAAGCCTCGACCACCAGCCGGAAGACGTCGCGCGCGCGGTCGCTCAGTTCGGGGATCGAAGGCATGGGAGGGACTTAGGCGCTCGACGCCGCTTCGTCATGCCCCCGCTGCGCGGCGCCCGGCGTGGCGGAACAATAAAGATGCGGCGAGCCAGATTGCGGTGAAAATGCCGGTCAGCCTGGCAAGCCCGATCGGGTCGTCGAGCTGGTAGGCGATGGCGATGGCGCCGAGCAGAACTTGTGCGGCGGCCATGGCGAGCAGGACCCTTGCCAGCCCGCGCGGCCGGAAGCCGGCGAGGAAGCCCCCGGCGAGACCGGCGAGGAGCAGGACGTAGAAGGCCAGGTTGGCGGGATTGTCCTCGTCGCCGATGAAACCGACGGCGAGATTGCCCCAGAACAACATTAGCCCGCCGGCGATCGCGATCGCGGTGGCGGCGCGATGGGTGAAGCCGGCGGCGCGCCGCGCGACCAGTTCGAAGGTTACGCAGCAGACGAGCAGGGCAGCGCCGAGCAGAACGAAGTCGCCCGGTCCCCATTGCCATTCGTCGCTATATCGCATTGCGATGGCGGGCGTCGCCAGCAGCGCCGCCGAGCCGCCCCATGCCGCGATCCGCCAGGGCAGATTTAGCCGGCCGCCGGTTTCGATTGTGTCGCGCATCAAAAGCCTCCTGTTCGATCAGGGGACAGCTGATAGGCAGAGCGGCGATGAGCGGCATGAGCGGGTCATGAGGTTTCGGTGAAATCGTCGACCTGTCTGTGAAGCCCCTCCCCCTTGTGGGGAGGGGTTGGGGTGGGGGCGCGAGCCGTCTGGCTCGCAACAGGATCTCTTCGGCCGCAGACGCGGCCGGCCCCCTCCCAACCCTCCCCACAAGGGGGAGGGCTAACAGAGTCCAGAAGCCGGGCTACCGGACACCGATCATCTCGGCGATCGGCAGCAAGGCGGGTGCGGACTGCAGTCGTTCGCGGGCGGCTTGGTGGCGCTCGCGGTCGCAGCCGAAGTCCAGATAATAGCCTTGCGAATTGCCGATCTGGCTGAACCAGGTGACTTCGGCGGACGGCAGATCGGTCGCCTGGCTGGTGCAGGCCTCGCCCGACAGCCGCACCACGCCCTCGGCCGGGCGCAGCGGCGCGAGGTGGGCGGCGAAGGCGCGATATTGCGCGGGCGTGGCGCGGAAGGCGCGCGTGCCGGTGACGGCGGTGAAGCGACGGCCTTCGAACGTGCCGCTGCCATCGGGGCGAATGGAGATTGTGTACATTGGACAAGTGCCGAAGCACGGGCCGGTCTGGTAGCTGATCGAATCGCCTTCGATCGCCACCGGATCGCCCGGTATCGTCGCGCAGCCGCTCGCCAGCAGGGCAGCACCGATCGCCAAAGCCATCCGCATTCGCTTCATCTCCTGTTCGCGGTTCCTGTCGTGGCGGCAGGCTGAACGCGCGCTGGCCGGCTTCCCGCGAAATAGTCAGCGGCCTTTGCGCGAGGCGAGCCCGACCAACACAAGACCGACCCCCGCGATGATCGCGCCGTAGAGGATCCATTCGGTCGAATTCACCATCATGCTGGTCTGCGGCCAGTTGATGTAGCCGGCGCCCTGGCCGGCAAACAAAAGCCCCGCGAGTATGGCGACGATACCGAGCACCAAAAGTATTGCCTTCATTGGCTTCCTCCCCAAGCTGGCGCGGGGCCCGAGCAGCGGCTAAGGCGCCCGCGAACTTCAACGGAGACATGTTATGCGCCCATCGGGCCGCGCGCCAGACCAGATGCGCGCGATTTCCATCGAGTCGGGTTTCACCAAGCATGCCGAAGGCAGCGTCCTCGTCAGCTTCGGCGAGACGCGAGTGCTGTGCACGGCCAGCGTCGAGACGAACGTCCCGCCCTGGCTGCGCGGCAAGGGCAAGGGCTGGGTGACGGCCGAATATGGCATGCTGCCCCGGGCGACCCATACGCGCGGACGGCGCGAGGCGGCGCAGGGCAAGCAGTCCGGCCGCACGCAGGAGATTCAGCGACTGATCGGGCGGAGCCTGCGGGCGGTGGTCGATCTGGCGGCGCTGGGGGAGCGGCAGATCGTGTTGGATTGCGACGTGATCCAGGCCGATGGCGGCACCCGGACGGCGTCCATTTCCGGCGCCTGGGTGGCGCTGCGCATCGCGGTCGACAAATTGCTCGCCGACGGCGCGCTGACCCGCGATCCGATCATCGCCAAGGTCGCGGCGGTGAGCTGCGGCATCCACAATGGCCAGGCGGTGCTCGACCTGGATTATGTCGAGGACAGCGACGCGGGCAGCGACGGCAATTTCGTGCTGACCGACAACGGCAATATCGTCGAGGCGCAGGTCTCGGCTGAGGGCGAAACCTATGACGAGGAAGGGCTGCTGCGGCTGCTCCGCCTCGCCCGCATAGGCTGCTCGGAGATTTTCGCGGCGCAGGACAGGGCCACGGGCCGGTGACGCGTAAGCTGGAGCCCGGCAGGCTGGTGATCGCCAGCCACAACGAAGGCAAGGTGCGCGAGATCACCGCGTTGCTCGGGTCGTACGGGATCGAGCCGGTGTCGGCCGCCTCGCTCGATCTGCCGGAGCCGGAGGAGACCGGCACCAGCTTCATGGACAATGCCGATTTGAAGGCGCGGGCGGCGGCGGATCTGAGCGGCATGGTCGCGCTGGCGGACGATAGCGGGCTGTGCGTCGAGGCGCTCGGCAACCGTCCCGGCATCTTCTCGGCACGCTGGGCGCTGGCGAGCGACGCGCATGTCCCGGCTGACGATGATGCCGGCCATGTCGAGGGCAAGCGCGATTTCGGCCTGGCGATGCGGCGGGTGCATGACGAGTTGGAAGGGCTCGGGCCCGACGTGAGCCGCAACGCGCACTTCGTCTGCGCGCTCGCCCTGGTCTGGCCGGACGGACACAGCGAATGGTTCGAGGGCCGCGTGGACGGCAGCCTGGTCTGGCCGCCGCGGGGCGACAATGGCTTCGGCTATGACGCGATCTTCGTGCCGGAAGGCGAGACGCGGACGTTCGGCGAGATGGACGCGGACGAGAAGCACGCGATCAGCCACCGCGCGGATGCGTTCCGCAAGCTGGTCGCGGCGGTGCTGGGGTGAAGACCGAGGCGCTCGCCCTCTACATTCACTGGCCGTTCTGCGTTTCCAAATGCCCTTATTGCGACTTCAACAGTCATGTGCGCGAGCAGATCGACCAGGTGGCGTGGCGCGAGGCGTTGCTCGCCGATCTGGCGCATGAGGCGGCGTTGCTGCCGGGACGGCGGCTGACCTCGATTTTCTTCGGCGGCGGCACACCCAGTCTGATGGAGCCGGCGACGGCGGCGGCTTTGATCGACGCGGCGGCGGGGCATTGGTGCGCGGCCGACGATGTCGAGATCACGCTGGAGGCGAACCCGTCTTCGGTGGAGGCGGCGCGCTTCGCCGATCTCGCGGCGGCGGGGGTCAACAGGGTCTCGCTGGGGCTGCAAGCGCTGGACGATGCGGCGCTGCGCTTTCTCGGCCGGGCGCACGATGTGGTCGAGGGTCTGGGCGCGCTGGCGACGGCGCAGCGCCACTTCGGCCGGGTCAGTTTCGACCTGATCTATGCTTTGCCCGGCCAGAGCGCGGCGGCGTGGGAGGCCGAACTGGCGCGGGCGCTCGGCTTCGGCACGGGGCATCTGTCGCTCTATCAGCTCACGATCGAGCCGGGGACGCGCTTTGCGACGATGGCGGCGAAGGGGGAATTGGTGCCGGCCGATCCCGATCACGCCGCCGATCTGTTCGAACTGACCGACGCGATGACCCGCGCCGCCGGACTGCCGCGCTACGAGGTGTCGAACCATGCTCGGCCGGGCGAGGAGAGCCGGCACAACCTCACTTATTGGCGGATGGGCGATTATGCCGGGATCGGCCCCGGCGCGCACGGGCGGCGCGGCGGCCTGGCGACGCAGCGGCATCGCAAGCCGGAAAATTGGCTGAAGGCGATGGCGCGCAACGGCCATGGGCTGGTCGAAGAGACGGCGCTCCACCCGCGCGAGCGGGCGGCGGAGATGCTGCTGATGGGGCTGCGGCTAGCGGAGGGGGTCGACCTCGCTGGTATCGCCGCGCGGACGGGGGTTGATCGGCTCATCGACGCGGCGGCTGTTGCCCGGCTGGAGCTGCGAGGCCTGGTCGCGACCGACGGCGCGCGGCTGCGGGTGACCGATTCGGGCATCCTGCTGCTCGACGCGATCCTGGCCGAGATCGTCATAACATAGCAGCCCGACTTGCCCAACGAACGGGCAAAGTGTCATGACCACATGATGAGCGACGAACCGCTTCCCCCCGGCCTCTACATCGTCGCGACGCCGATCGGGAATCTGGGCGATTTGACGCCGCGCGCGGCCGACATGCTGCGCCGGGCGGACGAGATCGCGGTCGAGGATACGCGCGTCACCGCCAAGCTGCTGCGCCACGCCGGCAGCGACCGGCCGATGACGCCCTATCACGATCACAATGCCGAGCGGGTGCGGCCTGGGCTGGTGGCGCGGATGGCAAGCGAAGCGGTGGCTTTGGTCTCGGACGCGGGCACGCCGCTCATCTCCGATCCAGGCTACAAGCTCGTTCGCGATGCGCGCGCGGCGGGCGTGAAGGTGACCACCCTGCCCGGCCCCAGCGCCGCGATCGCCGCTTTGACCCTCGCAGGCCTCCCGACCGACCGCTTCGCCTTCTTCGGCTTTCTCCCCGCCAAGCCCGGCGCGCGGGCCACCGCGATCGTCGAGGCGGGAGCATTTCCGGGGACCTTGCTCTTCTACGAAAGCGGCCCGCGGCTGGGTTCGGCGCTGGCGGCGCTGGCCGACGGGCTGGGCGCGCGCGACGCCGCCGTGGCGCGAGAAATCAGCAAGGCGTTCGAGGAAACCGTCGCGGGCACGCTGCCGGAACTGGCCGCGCACTATGCGGATATTGCGCCCAAGGGCGAGATCGTGATCGTCGTCGGCCCGCCGGGCGAGCAGCCTCCCGCTGCCGAGGACGAAGTCGAAGCCGCGCTGGCCGAAGCGCTGCAACGCCTGCCCCCGGCCAAGGCGGCGGGCGAAGTGGCGAAGCGGTACAAGGCCGATCGCAAGGCGCTCTACGCCCGAGCGATGGAACTGAAAACATGAGGGACCGCCGCCGCGCCGAGCAGAGCGGGCGGGAGGGCGAGACGCGCGCGGCGTGGTTCCTGCGGTTGAAAGGCTGGCGGATTCTGGACCGGCGGGTGCGGACGGCGGCGGGCGAAGTCGATCTGGTGGCACGGCGGGGGAAATTGATCGCCTTCGTCGAGGTGAAGACGCGCGCGACGGCGGCCGAGCTGGATTATGCGATCGACGAACATCGGCTGGCCCGGGTCGCGGCGGCGGCGGAGATTCTGGGGCCGCGCTATTTGCAGGACGGCGACGACATGCGGGTGGACGTGGTGCTGATCGCGCCGCGCGCCAGGCCACGGCATATCGAGAATGCGTGGATGGGGTTTTAAACTGATCCCGTCATGCCGGGCTTGACCCGGCATCCACCTTCTTGCTCTGCGAAAAGCAGATGGACCGGATCGAGTCCGGGGTGACGAAAGGGTGTTATGTCTCTCACCGTGGCTGTGCAGATGGATCCGCTGGACGGGATCAACATTGCCGGCGATTCGACCTTCGCGCTGATGCTGTCCGCGCAGGCGCGCGGGCACAGGCTGTACCACTATACGGCCGACGCGCTGACCTACGAGAGCGGGCAGGTTTATGCGGGTGCCCACCCCGTCACCGTTCGCCGCGAGCCCGGCAACCATTTCACCCTCGGCGACTTCACCATCCTCGATCTCGGTGCGGACACGAACGTCGTCCTGATGCGGCAGGACCCGCCCTTCGATCTTGGCTACATCACCGCCACGCATCTGCTCGAGCGCGTCCAGGGCCAGACTTTGGTGGTCAACGACCCCGCATCCGTCCGCAACGCGCCGGAAAAGGTCTGGGTGCTGGATTTCGCGGACTATATGCCGCCGACGATGGTCACCCGCTCGCTCGGCGCCGCCCGCAAATTCCTCGCCGAACATGGCGAAATCGTCGTGAAGCCGCTGCACGGCAATGGCGGCAAGGCGATCTTCAAGGTGGGCAGCGACGGCGCCAACCTCTCCTCGCTGATCGAGCTGTTCAACACCGCCTGGCGCGAGCCGCACATGATCCAGGCTTTTCTCCCGGACGTGGCGGCGGGCGACAAGCGCATCGTGCTGGTTGATGGCGAGGTGGCCGGCGCGGTCAATCGCATCCCCGGGGAAGGCGAAATCCGCTCCAACCTGGCGGTCGGCGGCAAGGCGGCGAAGACAGAGCTTACGCCCCGCGAGGAGGAAATCTGCGCGGCGCTGAGGCCCCACCTCAAGGAACGCGGCCTGCTGTTCGTCGGCATCGACGTGATCGGCGGCCAGTGGCTGACCGAGATCAACGTCACCTCCCCCACCGGCATCGTCGCGATCGACCAGTTCAACGGCACCGACACCGCCGCGCGCATCTGGGAAGCGATTGAAGCGAAGGTGCGTTAAGCCGTCATGTTCGAATGGATTATCGACCTGATCGACGCGGTCGGCCCGCTGGGCATCTTCTTTCTGATGCTGCTCGAGACCGTCTTCCCGCCCATCCCGTCTGAAGTGATCATGCCGCTGGCGGGCATGCGCGCCGCGGACGGGCAATTCGGCCTGGGGGCGGTGATCGTGGCCGGCACGGCGGGTGCGATGGCAGGCAATGTCTTCTGGTATCTCGTCGCGCGCGCGATCGGCCTGCGCCGCTTCCGCAGACTGATTCAACGCCACGGCCGCTGGCTGACGATGGACTGGCGCGACGTGCATCGCGTGAAGACCTTGTTCGGCCGGTTCGGATCGTGGCTCGTCTGCCTGGGGCGCATGCTGCCGACGGTGCGGACAGTGATCTCGATTCCCGCCGGCCTGGTTCACATGGGCTTCGTCCGCTTCCTGTTCTGGTCGACGATCGGCACCGCCGGATGGAGCGCCGGTTTGGCGATCGCAGGCTTCGTCCTCGGCCGGAATTTCGAGCGGGTGGACGAGTTTGCGGGGCCGGCCTCCACCATCGTCATCGTCGCGATCGTGATCGCTTATGTGTGGCGGCAGGTGACCTGGGACAGCCGGCTCCGCCGCCACCAGCGCCAGGCCGAAAGCGGCAGCTGAGCTCAGGCCCGCGGGTGAGCGTGGCGATAGACGTCGAGCAGATGCGCGGCGTCGACTTCGGTGTAGATCTGGGTCGAGGACAGGCTGGCGTGGCCGAGCAATTCCTGCAGCTGGCGCAAATCCGCGCCGCGGCCGAGCAAATGGGTGGCGAAGCTGTGACGCAGCGCGTGTGGCGTCGTCCGCTCGCCCAGGCCCAAGGCGCGACGG
>JBBSLM010000007.1:0-21536 GCA_038255245.1 Sphingomonadales bacterium | reverse complement strand
TGCAACTCCCGCCATACGGCTTCCTGAAAGGCCGTCCCGCGCACGTCGAGCGGCAGATCGTGCGGCCGCTCCGGCCGGTTCACCGCCGCCACCGTTCGCCGGACCAGATCGGCCATCGCTGTCCCGCCCTGCTCTATTCGCGCCTTGGGGAAGCGCCGCGCGAGCACAGCCTCATCCTCGTCGAACGACAGCCGGCAAATCCCCTTGTCCGTCGCCGCGACCAGCATCAGGCCCAGGTCGGTCGGCGCCGTCGCCCAGCGGATCGTCTCACCCCGCCCCCCGTCGCGCCATGCGGACGGGGTCATCCCCAGCCGTCCCTTCGCCTCGGCATAGAAGCGCGCCGGCCCCGAATAGCCGGCATCATATATGGCGTCGGTGATCCGGGCGCCGTCGGTCAGCGCCGCCTCCGCCCGCTTTGCCCGCAGTTGCCGCGCATAAGCCGCCGGCGTCACCCCGGTCGCCCGCTTGAACAGGCGGTGAAAATGGAAAGGCGAATAGCCGCAAGCCTGCGCCAGCGCGTCCAGGGACGGCACCTCCTCCGCCTGCTCCAGCAGCTTGAGCGCCTTGCTCACCGCCTCGCTGTCCCGCGCCACATCGTCCGGCAGGCAGCGCAGGCACGCCCGCAGGCCCGTCGCGGCCGCCTCGGCGCCAGTCGGGAAGAAGCACACATTCTCCCGCCTCGGATGCCGCGCCGCGCACGACGGGCGGCAATAGATGCCGGTGGTCAGCACCCCGGTCACGAACGTCCCGTCGGCCCGCCGGTCCCGCGCCAGCACGGCGCGCCAACAGGCTTCTTCGTCCAATGGGCGAGGGCCGTTCATCCGATCGCTTTCGCGCACTCGGGTAAGGGCAGCAAGTTTGGCCATGCGCGGGGTTCCGTTTCGCTGGATTCCGATTGCGCGGCTTCTAGCTCAGCATTTGCGTCGCGCCGTCCCCGCTTTTGCGGTCAAAGCGCCCAGTGTCGACGCCGGAGGGCTAGGGCGCGATCTGGTTGCGAAGAGGGACGCCGGGAATCGCAATGCTCAAGGTTTCGCCGGTCCCGGTTCCCTCGACCGCGTGCACCTGGAAGCTGATCTCCGCCGTCTGCACCGTCGGCATCGTGGCCCGGGTCGCCGGGTCTTGGGAGGCCCGCATCCCCGTGCGCACCCTGAGCGGGCTGTCCCCGGGCACGATTGTCCGAAAGCGGCCCGGATTGTCGCGCAGACAACCGGGCCCGTCGCTACCGCAGGTCTCGATGCCTAGCGCGTCCTGGTAGGACGACTGCAGCACGCCGCCCCGATCCAACAGGGCGCTCACCGGCTCTTGCAGAATCGCTACGCGCACCGGACCGCCGGTCCTGCTTTCAAAGACGAGCGTACCCTGGAGGACGGCGTATCGATCCTCGGCAAGAAGGTTGAAGCCCTCCGCCCGGATGATCAGCGGACCGGTACAAGTCACGCCGGGCTCCTGCGGGCAAGGCAAGGCCGCCTGCTTCGGCGCGGTTTCGGATAGATTGGGCATTGCCACGTTCAGCTGATTGCTGGGGGCCGGCGCGACGACGTTGGCATCCGGCTCTGCATCGTTCCCCGCGGGCGACCCGCACCCTGAGGCAGTCCAGGCCAGGGCCACGGCAGCGGCGGCGGACAGTTTTCTTACTGACATTTCGGCTCTCCCCTTTGTTCGGTCGCGGCGATGCTCGCGTTGATTCGCTCGGTCAGCCGCTCCGCGAGGACCGCGCCCGAATGAAAGCGCACTTCCCGCGCATCGCAGGCCGCGCCGCTCTTACCCGGCAGGCCAATCGCATAGCTGAGCGTCGCGCGTCGGTTTGCAGAATCGGCGAAGCCGAGCGCCGCGACGCGATAATGAATGGTCAGTCCCTCCACATCACCGCGCGCGCGCAGGGATTGTCGCACGATCGGTTCGACATCGCCAGCGAGGCGCGTCGAGTCCGGACGGTCTCCTTCGCTTGAAAGGCGTATGTTGCGCGCCAGCGGAGTTGGCGGCTCCACCGGCGCCACCTCGCGTTGGGGACGCGTGATGCGCAGGCCTTCGTCGGTTTGCTCCAATTTTAGCCAACCGGCGACGAAAGGCGTAATGACCAGCAGGATGATTCCCGCCACGACGCTGCTCAAGACTTCGCCCACATGGCGCCTGAACCAACCCTTTTCGGCCCCTGGTGGACGCGCACCGTCGCTGGCCGGGGATGGTGATGGAGGGGCAGGATCGGTGTTCGGCCGCTCGGTCACGACGCGATCGATCGGCGCGTCCCGCTGCACTCGCGCGCCCGTGTTCGAACCAACATGGCCCTTCCTTCCACCCGATGTGTGACGCGGAACAGGCGCTTCGACGGAAAGTGCGCACAGCGATTGTATCCGATGGTCCGCGATTCTCAAGCCCGGGGCGACCACCCGGTTGCATCCATTTCGACTCCCTGCTAGCAGCCCGCGCGGGCCAATAGGGGCGCTTCGGGCACCCTTTTCACACGGCCCACACATTCCTAGTTCGGAGCGACGACGCGCGTGGACCAGTCCAGCGGTATTCAGGCAAGTTTGGCAGGCCGCTACGCCCTCGCCTTGTTCGAACTGGCCAAGGAAGAAAAGCAGCTCGACGCCGTCGGCGCCAGCCTCGCGACGCTGAAGCAGGCGCTTGTCGAATCGCATGATCTGCGCGCGCTGATCGGCTCGCCGCTGGTCGGCCGCGAGGAGCAGGGCCGCGCCGCCGCTGCGGTCGCCGAGCGCCTGGGGCTCGACGGCCTGACCCGCAATTTCATCGGCGTTTTGGCCGGCAATCGCCGCTTGTCGAAGCTGCCGGACGTGATCCGCGCGTTCAACCTGCTGGCCGCGCGCCACCGGGGCGAACTGACCGCCGAAATCACCTCCGCCCGTCCGCTTGACGCGGGTCAGGTCGAAGCGATCAAGCAGAATCTCCGCACCCGGATGGGCCGCGACATCGCCGTCGATCTTTCCGTCGATCCCGCCATTCTCGGCGGCCTGGTCGTCAAGATCGGCAGCCAGATGATCGACAGCTCGATCCGCACCAAACTCAACTCCCTCGCCCACCAAATGAAGGGCTGACGGCGAACGCCGTCATGATGAAAGGCTGAAGGCTCTTACAATGGACATCCGCGCCGCTGAAATCTCCAAGGTCATCAAGGACCAGATCGCCAATTTCGGCACCGACGCGCAGGTTAGCGAAGTCGGCACCGTGCTGAGCGTCGGCGACGGCATCGCCCGCGTCCACGGGCTGGACAGCGTCCAGGCCGGCGAAATGGTCGAGTTCGATGGCGGCATCAAGGGCATGGCCCTGAACCTCGAGGCGGACAATGTCGGCATCGTGATCTTCGGCTCGGATTCGACGATCAAGGAAGGCGACACCGTCCGCCGCACCCAGACGATCGTCGACGTGCCGGTCGGCATGGGGCTCCTGGGCCGCGTCGTCGACGGCCTCGGCAACCCGATCGACGGCAAGGGCCCGATCGAGAACGCGACCCGCATGCGCGTCGAGGTGAAGGCGCCGGGCATCATCCCGCGCAAGTCGGTGCACGAGCCCATGCAGACCGGCCTGAAGGCGCTCGACGCGCTCGTTCCGGTCGGCCGTGGCCAGCGCGAGCTGATCATCGGCGATCGCCAGACCGGCAAGTCGGCCGTCGCGATCGACACCTTCATCAACCAGCGCGACGCCCATCAGGGCAGCGACGAGAATAAGAAGCTCTACTGCATCTACGTCGCGATCGGGCAGAAGCGCTCGACCGTCGCGCAGCTGGTCAAGACGCTCGAGGAAAATGGCGCGATGGAATATTCCATCATCGTCGCCGCGACCGCGTCGGAGCCGGCCCCGCTGCAATTCCTCGCGCCCTATACCGGCTGCACGATGGGCGAGTATTTCCGCGACAACGGCATGCACGCCGTCATCGTCTATGACGACCTCTCCAAGCAGGCCGTCGCCTACCGTCAGATGTCGCTGCTGCTGCGCCGTCCGCCGGGCCGCGAGGCCTATCCCGGCGACGTCTTCTATCTCCACTCGCGCCTGCTGGAGCGTGCGGCGAAGCTGAACGAAGCGAACGGCAACGGCTCACTGACCGCGCTGCCGATCATCGAGACGCAGGCGGGCGACGTGTCGGCCTACATCCCGACCAACGTGATCTCGATCACCGACGGCCAGATCTTCCTTGAGACCGAACTGTTCTTCGCGGGCATCCGTCCGGCGATCAACGTCGGGCTTTCCGTCAGCCGCGTCGGTTCGGCCGCGCAGACCAAGGCGATGAAGAAGGTCGCCGGCTCGATCAAGCTGGAGCTGGCGCAATATCGTGAAATGGCCGCGTTCGCGCAATTCGGCTCGGACCTCGACGCCTCGACCCAGAAACTGCTCGCCCGCGGCGCGCGTCTGACGGAGTTGCTGAAGCAGGCCCAGTTCAGCCCGCTGCCGATGGAAGAACAGGTCGTGTCGATCTATTCCGGCGTGAACGGCTATCTGGACAGCGTGCCGACCGAGGCGGTGACCCGTTTCGAGGCGGCGCTGCTGAGCCACGTGCGCAGCGAGCATGCCGGCGTCCTCGCCGCGATCCGCGACAGCGGCGCGATCAGCGACGACACCAATGCCAGTCTCAAAGAAATCATCGGCAATTTCGCCAAGTCGTTTGCGTAATTTTCTGTTCCCCGGCGAAGGCCGGGGTCCAGTCTGGGTCCCGGCCTTCGCCGGGAAACTAAGAGGATAGAATGGCCAGCCTCAAGGCACTCAAAGGTCGGATCACGTCGGTCAAATCGACGCAGAAGATCACCAAGGCGCTGAAGACCGTCGCCGCCGCGAAGCTGCGCCGGTCGACGGAGCAGGCCGTGGCCGGCCGCCCCTATGCGGAGCGGCTGGAAGCGGTGATGGCGAGCATCGCGTCGAAGGTCGTCGTCGGCCCGCAATCGCCCAAGCTGCTTGCCGGCACCGGCAAGGATCAGACCCATCTGATCGTCGTCGTCACCAGCGAGCGCGGCCTGGCCGGCGGCTTCAACTCGAACATCGTCAAGCTCGCCCGCCGCAAGGCCGACGCGCTGACCGCCGAGGGCAAGACCGTCCGCTTCTACATCGCCGGCCGCAAGGGCCGCACGCTGCGGCGCTTCTATCCGGCGGCGAACCATCACGATCATGATCTGAGCGCGATGCGCAACGCCGCATTCGAATATGCGCAGGGCATCGCGCAGGATCTGATCGCGCGCTTCGAAGCCGGCGAATTCGACGTCGCGCACCTGGTCTATTCGACCTTCCGGTCCGCCTTGGTGCAGGAGCCGACCGCCAAGCAGCTGATCCCGGTCGAAACCGGCGCGGATGTGTCAAATCTGTCAACTTCAGGCGCCAGCGCCGCGGTCGAGTACGAGCCGGAAGAGGAGGAAGTCCTCGCCACCCTCCTGCCCCGCAACGTCGCGATCCAGCTCTACCGCGCGTTGCTGGAAAATCAGGCGGGCTTCTACGGCTCGCAGATGACCGCGATGGACAATGCCACGCGCAACGCCGGCGACATGATCAACCGCCTGTCGATCCAATACAACCGCACCCGCCAGGCCGCGATCACCAAGGAGCTGATCGAGATCATCTCCGGCGCCGAAGCGCTCTAACGATTTACGAAGCAGGAAAAGAGACAATGCTCGAACCCGAGGTTCAGACCAAGAAGCGCAACACCAAGGCGGCTCCGGCCGCCGGCATGGCGGCTGGCACCAACAATAGCGGCCGGATCAGCCAGGTGATCGGCGCCGTCGTCGACGTGACGTTCGACGGCGAGCTGCCGGCGATCCTGTCCGCGCTCGAGACCGACAATAATGGCCAGCGCCTCGTGCTCGAGGTTGCCCAGCATCTCGGCGAGAGCACCGTCCGTACGATCGCGATGGATTCGACCGACGGGCTCACTCGTGGCCAAATGGTGAATGACACCGGCGCGCAGATTCGCGTGCCCGTCGGCCCGAAGACGCTTGGCCGCATCATGAACGTCATCGGCGAGCCGATCGACGAGCGCGGCCCGATCGGTTCGGACCTGTATGCCCCGATCCATGCCGAGGCGCCGAAGTTCGTCGACCAGTCGACGGAGAGCGCGATCCTGGTCACCGGCATCAAGGTCATCGACCTGCTCGCGCCCTACGCCAAGGGCGGCAAGATCGGGCTCTTTGGCGGCGCCGGCGTCGGCAAGACTGTGCTGATCCAGGAGCTGATCAACAACATCGCCAAGGGCCACGGCGGCGTCAGCGTGTTCGCCGGCGTCGGCGAGCGCACCCGCGAGGGCAACGACCTCTATCACGAATTCCTGGACGCCGGCGTCATCGCCAAGGATGCCGACGGCAACCCGACGCCGGAAGGGTCGAAGGTCGCGCTCGTGTTCGGCCAGATGAACGAGCCGCCGGGGGCCCGCGCCCGCGTCGCGCTGTCCGGCCTCACGCAGGCGGAATATTTCCGCGACGTCGAGGGCCAGGACGTTCTGTTCTTCGTCGACAACATCTTCCGCTTCACCCAGGCGGGTTCGGAAGTGTCGGCTCTGCTCGGCCGCATCCCGTCGGCGGTGGGCTATCAGCCGACTTTGTCGACCGACATGGGCCAGCTGCAGGAGCGGATCACCTCGACCAACAAGGGCTCGATCACCTCCGTGCAGGCGATCTACGTGCCCGCGGACGATTTGACCGATCCCGCCCCGGCCACCTCCTTCGCCCACTTGGACGCGACCACCACGCTGAACCGGGCGATTTCGGAGCTGGGCATCTACCCGGCCGTCGATCCGCTCGATTCGACCAGCCGCGTGCTGGAGCCGCGCACCGTCGGCCAGGACCATTACGACACCGCCCGCGCCGTTCAGGCCGTGCTGCAGAAGTACAAGTCGCTGCAGGACATCATCGCGATCCTGGGCATGGACGAGCTGTCCGAAGAGGATAAATTGGTCGTCGCCCGCGCCCGCAAGATCCAGAAGTTCCTCAGCCAGCCCTTCCACGTCGCCGAAGTCTTTACCGGCATCAGCGGCAAGTTCGTGCAGATCGAGGACACGGTCCGCTCGTTCAAGGCGGTCGTGAACGGCGAATATGACCACCTCCCCGAGCAGGCCTTCTACATGGTCGGCGGCATCGAGGACGCGGTCGCCAAGGCCGAAAAGATGGCGCAGGACGCGTAATGGCACTGCATTTCGAGCTGGTCACGCCGGAGCGGCTGGTCCGCTCGGAGGACGTATATATGGTCGTGGTCCCGGGCACCGAAGGCGACTTCGGCGTGCTCGCGGGCCACGCCCCGTTCGTCTCGACCATCCGCGACGGCGACCTGCTGATCCACCGCGCCGCCAATGGCGAGCCGGAGCGGATCGCGATCGCCGGCGGCGTGGCCGAAGTCAGCGAAGCCGGCCTGACCGTGTTGGCCGAGCGGGCGGAAGTCCCCGCTTAAAGCCTAGCGCGCAGGCGGAACGGCGGGGCGGAAGCTCCAGCGCCGTTCGCCGCTGCCGTCAATCCGAGAGATCCAGGCTTCCAGGCCGTCGGCGGTGCGGCGGTAGCCAATTCGCTGCGGGTAATCGTGGGCCGGATTCTCGAACACCGCCTCCGTCCCTGCCGATCGGACCAAAGCGAAGCTGGTGCTGCTGCCGTCGCTGCCCGCAACATGCAGCGCGGTCTGGCCGGCGGCGTCCGTGGCGATGCGCATCACTTCCCACATGCCGAGCCGATGCCCCACCCCGCGCCGGCCCACCCCCACCAGAATGCCGCCGCGCGGCGTGGACCAGCTCTCGTCGGTCCAGGCCGGCGGTGCGCCTTCGGCTTGCGTCAGCTCAGCCTCCCACGTGCCGGTCAGCCAGCCCAGCGCCTGGACCTTCGCCTGCGCTTCGATCACGGCTTCTGCTGAAGGCGGCTGCGCGATGGCGGCGCTCGACATGACGACGACGACCGCAGCGAGAATTCCGGCAAACATCATGATCTCCCCCTTGTCCTGACGGCCATCCGGTAGCGGTCGCTGCTTGCTGCGGCTTGAACGAACGCGACAAGCGGTCATGCTGCCGCAATGGCGTATCGCGAGCAACAGGCCCCCATCTAGATCTCGGCATCCGGGTCGTAGCTGGGCCGTCCCGCCCGCCGCTGCGATTGCCAGAGCCACAGGCCGCCCGAAACGATCAAAGCGGCTCCGGCGAGCATCGGCACGGTCGGCAAGTCACCGAACAGCAGGGCTCCGGCCGCCAGCGCGACCAGCAACTGCACATAGGTCATCGGCGCGATCGTGGCGGCGGAGGCGAGTTCGGTTGCCCGGAACAGGCACCAGTGACCGCACGTCGCGGTCAGCGCGACAAGTGCACAGCCCGAGACGACAGCGACTGACGGCCAGGTGACGGCCTGCGCCGGATCGCCGCTGCCATGGCCGAACAAGGCGAGCGCCAAAAGCACCGGCATCGCCATGATCGCGACCAGCAATTGCATGACAATGATCGGGGCGAGGCCGGCGACCTTGCGGTTGAGGATGAAGAGGCAAGCCATCGCCAGCGCCGCGGCCAGAGGCAGCAAAGCCTCCGCCCCGAACGCCAGCAGATTCGGACGAAGGATCAGCAACACGCCGACGCTCGCCAGCGCGATGGAAACCAGCACTGCCGGCGACGGGCGCTCGCGCAGGAACAGGAAGGACAGGATGATGGTCCAGATTGGGCTGGTGAAAACAATCGCGGTCGCATCCGCCAGCGGCATGAGGCGCAACGACAGAAAGAAGGTGGCGGTCGCGATGCCGACGGCCATGCCGCGGCCCAATTGCACCCACGGTCTGGGCAGCACGAAACCGGACTTGCCAAACCTGATCGCAACCAGCGCCGTCAGCCCAGCCACGCCGAAGGCGTAGCGCAACGCCGCGATGGCGCTGCCCGGCCACGACGCGGCCATGGCCTTGGCGACGACGTCGCCGGTCGCCAGCAGCGTGAAGCCGGCCAGCGCCACGAGCAGCGCCCGGCCCGGCGCATATTGGACGCGCGCGGCATGGTCTCGGCGATCGATTTCAGCGCCCACGCGGGAGACCGTGCGGGGCGGTTAGGCAATTGTCAAAGTTTCCAACCTATTCACTCTGTTCCGCGGGGACACCTTTCAGGTTTGGCGAGGTAGGCCAGTAATATGAGTGCATTCGGACGTCGCCCCGGCGCAACAGGCCCGGCCGGTTCAAGGCCGAGCTTTGGTGTCGCCAAGCCGATGAAGAGTTCGGTGCCGGTCGCCCCGGACACTGGCGGCAAGCAATTTCCGCCGATCGAGAGCCTGTCGCCTTCCAGCGAAGATCCGCCCATCATCGTCGATCGCGGCGATGCCATGGCGCGTCTCGACGAGCGGGTCGCCCAAAGCGGCGAGCAGGGCGCGTCGAAAACCGAAGGCTTCGAGGCCGCGATCCACCGCATCAAGGAGCAGGTCCTCCCCCGTCTGCTCGAGCGTGTCGATCCGGAAGCGGCCGCCACGCTCAGCAAGGACGAACTGGCCGAGGAATTCCGTCCGATCATCGGCGAAGTGCTCGCCGAACTGAAGATCAACCTGAACCGGCGTGAGCAATTCGCCTTGGAAAAGGTGCTGGTCGACGAATTGCTCGGGCTCGGACCGCTCGAGGAATTGCTGTCCGACCCGGATATCAACGACATCATGGTCAACGGTCCCAACCAGACCTATGTCGAGCGCAAGGGCAAGCTGGAGCTCGCGCACATCCAGTTTCGCGATGAGGAACACCTCCTCCAGATCGCCCAGCGCATCGTCAACAAGGTCGGCCGGCGCGTCGACCAGACGACACCACTCGCCGACGCCCGTCTCCAGGACGGCAGCCGCGTCAACGTCATCATCCCGCCACTCAGCTTGCGCGGCACCGCCATCTCGATCCGTAAGTTTTCGGAAAAGCCGATCACGATTGACATGATGAAGGGCTGGGGCTCGGTCAGCGACAAGATGGGCACCGTGCTGAAAATCGCCGGTGCGAGCCGCATGAACATCATCATCTCGGGCGGCACCGGCTCGGGCAAGACGACGATGCTGAATGCCCTGTCCAAGCTGATCGATCCGGGCGAGCGCGTCATCACCATCGAGGACGCGGCGGAGCTCCGTTTGCAGCAGCCGCACTGGCTGCCGCTGGAAACGCGCCCCGCCAACCTCGAAGGCCAGGGCGCGATTCACATTCGCGATCTCGTCATCAACGCCCTGCGTATGCGGCCAGACCGCATCATCCTGGGCGAAATCCGCGGGCCGGAATGTTTCGACATGCTCGCGGCCATGAACACCGGTCACGACGGGTCGATGTGCACCCTCCACTCCAACAGCCCGCGCGAGGCGCTGGCGCGTATGGAGAATATGGTGATGATGTCGGACATCAAGGTGCCAAAGGACGCGATCTCGCGTCAGATCGCCGATTCTGTCGATCTGATCGTCCAGGTGAAGCGCCTGCGCGACGGCAGCCGCCGCTGCACCAACATCACCGAAGTGATCGGCATGGAGGGTGACGTCATCGTCACCCAGGAGCTGTTCAAGTTCCAATATCTCGACGAGACGCCGGACGGCAAAATCATCGGCGAATATGAGTCGATGGGTCTGCGGCCCTACACGCTCGAAAAGGCGAAAATGTTCGGCTTCGACCAGCCCTATCTGGAGGCGTGCCTCTAGCGCCTTCCGCGCTGCTTGGGCGATTAGTGAAGCTTGATCGCCACGATCAGAATGACGATCGCCGCGAACATCGCCGTCACCTGGATGCCGCGCCAGGGCATCCAGCCGTAATCGTCAATGCGCTTGCGGTGGTTGCGCCGCCAGTCGGCGATCCCGGCGAAGACCATCACCGCTAGGGCGATGCCCCCCGCCCACCAATAGTAATGTTGCGCGTGCATCCCGGATCCGCCATTTGCAGGCCCATGATCCGGGCCGCCGGGCATGTAGGGAGAGAATGATGAAGCGCCAGAGCCTGATTGCCACCTCGATAGCCGCCTTGCTCGCTTTCGGTGGCGTGGCCGCCTGCGCGACGACGGGAGCGCAGTCCGGATTTACCGCGGCGCACCGTACCGCACTCGACGCCGCGATCGCCGCACCCACCCGCACGCCCGCCAACGTCCAGCGCGACCGCTATCGCCATCCGGCCGAAACGCTGGCTTTCTTCGGCGTGCGGCCGACCGATACGGTCGTCGAGATCTGGCCCGGCGGCGGCTGGTATACCGAGATCCTCGCGCCCTATTTGCGCGCCGGCGGCGGCACCTACATCGCCGCCGCGCCGCCAGCCGGCGTCGAGCGCATGACAACCTGGCGCAATACCAATGTCGCGACGGTCGGCCAGTTCGCGATCGCCGCCTTCCCGACCTTCGAGCCGGCCCATCAGGGCGTCGCACCGGGCTCGGCCGACGTCGTCCTCACCTTCCGCAACGTCCACAATTGGCGGATCGGCAGCGGCCGTGAAAATCAGGATTACAGCGTCGAAGCGTTCCGCCAGCTTTATGCGATGCTGAAACCCGGCGGCACGCTTGGCGTGGTCGATCACCGGCTGCCGGAAAGTGCGCCGGCCGAGCGCGAGCGCACCAGCGGCTACATGAAAGTTTCCACCGTGCGCCAGCTTGCCGAACAAGCCGGCTTCCGCTTCGTCGGCGAAAGCCAGGTCAACGCCAATCCGCGCGACACGGCCGATTGGCCCGCCGGCGTGTGGACCCTGCCCCCGACGCTCCGCAACGGCGAGACCGACCGGGGACGCTATCTGGCGATTGGCGAGAGCGACCGGATGACGCTCAGGTTCGTGAAGCCGCGTTAACTGCCGATCTTGTCGAGCTTGCGCTGCATCTCCGCGAGTTGCGCGCGAAGCTCGTCGAGTTCGTCCTTTTGCGTAGGGGCGGCCGCTTCCTTAGTGGCGCCGGGCTTGAGCCCGGAGGCGGCGGCGGTGAACATTTCCATGTTGCGCTTCGCCATCTCGGCGAACGGATTGGCGGCGAAGGCGCCGCTCATTGCCTCGCGCATCTGGCTCTGGTTGCGCTGCATCGCTTCCAGGCTCGCCTCCAGATATTGCGGCACGAAGCTTTGCATCGAATCGCCGTAGAGGCTGATGATCTGGCGCAGAAAGTTGACCGGCAGCATGTTCGAGCCGCGTGCTTCCTCGTCCATGATGATCTGGGTCAGGACATTGTGGGTGATGTCCTCGCCGCTCTTGGCGTCGACCACCTGGAAATCGCGCTTCTGCCGGACCATCTCGGCCAGCCGCTCGAGCGTGATGTAGGATGAGCTTTCGGTATCGTAGAGGCGCCGGTTCGCATATTTCTTGATCACGACGCTTTTGTCGTCTTGGGGCGTGCCCATGCCGGAACCTCCTGAAGAACAAGCAGCGGCCCTAACACCGGACGATGCCGCACTGCAACACAGGCCGCGGCCCCTGCCCCTCTTCCTCTCTATGCTGCGCAGCGCGACCGCAGCAAATCCGGAGCGGCTGGCGCGGGGACTGGCGGGATTGCGGCGGTATCAGGAGGCGCGCAGGAACCCGCCACTTTCCCCCATGCCCGCGATCGCCGACCGGCATGGTGCGATGCTGCGCGACTTTGGCGGCGACGGACCGGACCTGCTCGTCGTCCCCTCGCTGATCAACCCTCCAACCGTACTCGACCTGCCGGGCAAGTCGATGCTGCGCTGGCTGGCCGCGCGGGGCCGGCGGGTGCTGTTGCTCGACTGGGGATCGGCCGATGCACGGCTAGACCTTTCGATCGCCGGTCATGTGGAGCAGATTCTGCTGCCATTCATGCGCGAGCTGCCGTCGCCGCCCGATCTTGCCGGCTATTGCCTCGGTGGGACGATGGCCGCGGCAGCCGCTCAGGCCGGCAGCGCGCGCAGCCTGACGCTGATCGCGGCGCCGTGGCGTTTCTCCGGTTTCGACGACGCTTCGCGGGCCAGTCTCGCCCGTCTGTGGACACAGTCGAAACCGATGGCGGAACGGCTCGGCGTCCTGCCGATGGAAGTGCTGCAAGCCGCCTTCTGGAGCCTCGATCCGGAGCGGACGGTCGGCAAATATGAGCAGCTGGCTGATGCCGATGACGACATGCTCGCGGCGTTCGTGCGGCTCGAGGATTGGGCGAATGACGGCCCTCCTTTGCCCTGTCCGGCGGCGCGCGAATTGCTGGAGGATTTCTTCGCCGCCGACTTGCCCGGGAGGGACGAGTGGCGGGTCGGCGGTCAGGCGATCGACCCCGCGACCCTCCCCTGCCCGATCCTCGACATCGTCTCGACCACCGACCGCATCGTCCCGGCCGGAAGCGCCGCGAGAGCGGGCGAGCGGATCGAACGGATCGAGCTTGGGCGCGGCCATGTCGGTATGGTCATCGGCTCGAAGGCGGAGGGCGAACTGTGGCAGCCGCTCGCCGCATGGCTTTCGCGCGTGAGCCCGACTTGCTAGGGGCCGGGCAACCCGCAGGAGATTTGGATTCATGACCGACGTCGTCATCACCGCCGCCAAGCGTACGCCCGTCGGCGCTTTTCTCGGCGCCTTCGCCACCGTTCCCGCGCATGAGCTTGGCCGCACCGCGATCGAGGCTGCGCTCACGCAAGCCGGCGTCGCGCCGGAAGACGTTTCGGAGGTCATTCTCGGCCAGGTGCTGACCGCGGCGCAGGGCCAGAATCCCGCGAGGCAGGCATCGATGGCCGCCGGCGTGCCCAAGGAAGTGCCGGCCTGGGGCGTCAATCAGGTCTGCGGTTCGGGGCTGCGCGCCGTCGCGCTCGCGGCGCAGGCGATCCAGACCGGCGATGCGGAGATCGTCGTCGCCGGCGGCCAGGAAAGCATGAGCCTGTCCGCCCACGCCCAGCATATTCGCGGCGGCACCAAGATGGGTGACCTCAGCATGGTCGATACGATGATCAAGGACGGCCTGACCGACGTGTTCGGTGGCTATCATATGGGCATCACCGCCGAGAATCTCGCCGAGCAGTATCAGATCACGCGTGGCGAGCAGGACGCGTTCGCGGTCGCCAGCCAGAATAAGGCGGAAGCAGCGCGCGGTTCGGGGCGGTTCGTGGACGAGATCGCGCCGGTGACGATCAAGGGCCGAAAGGGCGACACGATCGTCGAGGACGATGAATATATCCGGGCCGGCGCGACGGTCGACGGCGTGTCCGGCCTGCGCCCGGCCTTCAAGAAAGACGGCACCGTCACCGCCGCCAATGCCAGCGGCCTTAACGATGGCGCCGCCGCGCTGGTGCTGATGAGCCGCGAGGAAGCCGAGCGCCGCGGATCGCCGATCCTCGCGCGGGTCGCGAGCTGGGCCTCTGCGGGAGTCGATCCGTCGATCATGGGCATCGGCCCGGTGCCGGCGTCGAAGAAGGCGCTGGAGAAAGCCGGCTGGACCATCGGCGAGCTCGATTTGATCGAAGCCAATGAGGCCTTCGCCGCGCAAGCGATCGCGGTCGGCAAGGAGCTCGGCTGGGATGCGGACAAGGTCAACGTCAATGGCGGCGCGATTGCTATCGGCCACCCGATCGGCGCGTCTGGCGCGCGGGTGCTGACGACCCTCATTTACGAGATGCAAAAGCGCGATGCGAAGAAGGGCCTTGCCACTTTGTGCATCGGCGGGGGCATGGGCATCGCGGTCTGCCTCGAGCGCGACTGATGCCGACCATCGCCGAAATCGCGCAGCGCTCGCGTTCCGAAGTCGCGGCACATTTTCACGACTCGGGCGCGACCGCGCCTGAAAACGCGCTGACCTATCAGCCGCAGCGCCATGCCGAACGGCGGGCGCTCGCTTATCTCATGGGTCAGGGCGTCGTGCGGCTGACGCAGGAAGGCCGTCACTGGATCGACGCCGAAGCTGCCGAAAGGTGGAAGCGCGAGACGACCACCCGCGTCGCCCTGATCGCGGGCGGAACGCTCGCCGCGGTGGCGGGTCTTGTCCTGTGGCGGCGCTACCGCGATCGTCGCTCCTGATCGCATCGCATTTCAACGGAGAGTATCATGTCATCCACACGCGCCTACGCAGTCCACTCTCCCGAAGACCGTTTCGCACCGCTGGGCATCGACCGCCGGGAGCTGAACGCCAACGATGTGGCCATCGCCATCCGCTATTGCGGCGTGTGTCATTCGGATCTGCACACCGCCCGCGGCGAATGGGGCGGGACACGCTACCCCTGCGTGCCGGGCCACGAAATCGTCGGCGAAGTGACTGCAGTCGGGCCGGACGTCACGAAGTTCAAGGCGGGCGATCTGGTCGGGGTCGGCTGCATGGTCGACTCCTGCCAGCGTTGTCAGCCCTGCGATGACGGGCTCGAACAATATTGCGAGAATGGGATGACCGGCACGTATAACGGGCCGACCCAGGATATGCGCGACAACACCTATGGCGGCTATTCGGACAAGATCGTCGTGCGCGAGGAATTCGTGCTGCACGTCCGCCACGCGGCCGAGCAGCTTGCCGCCGTCGCTCCTTTGCTATGCGCCGGCATCACCACCTGGTCGCCGCTGCGCCACTGGAACGCCGGGCCGGGCAAGAAGGTCGGCATCGTCGGCATTGGCGGGCTCGGACATATGGGTATCAAGCTCTCCCATGCGCTCGGCGCGCATACCGTCGCCTTCACCACATCGCCGGACAAGGTCGAGGCGGCACGGTCGTTGGGCGCGGATGAGGTCGTGGTGTCGCGCGACAAGGAGCAGATGAAGGCGCACGCCAACAGCTTCGATCTGATCGTGAACACGGTCGCGGCGCCCCACAATCTGGACGCCTTTCTCGGCCTGCTGAAGCTGGACGGCACGATGGTCCTGGTCGGCGCGCCGTCCGAGCCGCACCCCTCGCCCAACGTCTTCAGCCTCGTCATGAAGCGGCGCAGCCTTGCCGGATCGCTGATCGGCGGCATCCCGGAGACCCAGGAGATGCTCGATTTTTGCGCCGAACACGGCATCGTCTCTGAGATCGAGACGATCCGCATCCAGGAGATTGAAGACGCCTATGAGCGGATGCTGAAAGGCGACGTGAAGTATCGCTTCGTGATCGACAGCGCCTCGCTGGCGGAGGTCGCCTAAGCCCAGATCCGCTCAAAGCGTGTGCCGAGCGAGGTCAGCAATTCGTACTGGCTGAGCGGCCCGGCGGCGCGGGGAAGGTCGAGCTCGAAGGCGACCCAGTCGCCTTCCGTCAGCCCAAGCGGCGCGGCGATGGCGGTGAGGTCCATGGAGATGCGGCCGAGGATCGGCAGGCTCATGCCATTCCATTGCGCCCCGAGAGGGGCGAGGTGACGGAACCAGCCGTCGGCATAGCCCAGATTCACTACGGCGACGGCCTGGTCCTGCGGCGCGACATAATCGGCGCAATAGCCGATGCTCTCGCCCGCGCACACCTCCCGCAGTTGCACCACCTGGGCTTCAAGGCCCGCGACCTGGCGGATCGCCGCCCTTTGTTCCTGATCGCCGGGGACCGGGACGCCGCCGTAAAGCGCCAGCCCGGGCCGGGTCAGATCGAAGGCAAAGTCGCCGCCGAGGCAGATGCCGGCGCTGTTGGCGAGGCTGTAGCGCCGGGCGGGGATCGCATCGCACAGGGTGTGGAAGTCGGCGAGTTGCCGGGCATTGAGCGGGTCCCCTGGCTGGTCCGCGCAGGCGAGATGGCTCATCAAAGAATCGATGGCGAGACCGTCGAGCAGGCCGGAGCGTGCTTCGACCGGTGTCAGACCAAGGCGGTTCATGCCGGTGTCGATCATCACGTCGCAGGGCCGTCCCTGCCCCGCTTCACGCCAGCGCGCGATCTGGGCCGGTGAATTGAGCACCGGGCGCGCCGGCGAGGCCATCGCCGCAGCCATGTCCGCCACGCCCGGGCCATGGAGCACCGAAAGCGCGAGGCCGTCGCGCAGCGGCCCAAGCACCTCGGCCTCGGCATAAGTGGACACGAAAAAATCCCGGCAGCCGGCCGCCGCCAGTCGCGTCACCACCTCGCGCGCGCCGAGGCCGTAGCCGTCCGCCTTCACCGCAGCACCGCAAGCCGCGTCGCCACCCCGCGCGCGCAGCCAACGCCAGTTGGAGACGAGCGCGTCGCTATCGAGAACCAATCGTAAGGGGCGCTGAATCATGACCACGGCGTTAGAGGCAGCAGGCACAAGGCGAAATGCTCAATTGCGCGGTTCATACCAAGAGCGCATCGCTGGCAGCAGGGCGGCGGGTAAAGGCCGCAACTGCTCCGTGGCGATCCGTCGAAGCTGCGCATCTGCACGAACGGCCGCTACAAGCTCCGCCGAAACCCCGCGAGGCTCGAAGCCCGGTTGCAGCCAGAGGGGAAGGTCGCTTAGCGGAGAAGCTCGCGCGGCTTCGATGAGATCGGCCGTCACGCTCGCGGCATCGCGCCTGCACAGGTTCATGCGGCGCCGAATGCTGCCACTCGTTTCTAGCACGACCAGCGCGCTGGAGGGTTCTTCCGAAACTGCGACGCCAGCAGCCAGCGCACGTGCTTCGCCCCCGCGGCCTAGCCCAGCGAGTGCACAGGCACGGACCCAGTCGAAATGGCGGCGGCTTCCCGCCACTTGCAGATGCGCAGGCCCTCTCAGGGCACCCGCTAACGCTGCATCAGCGTCCCGCAGGGCCTCCCGATAGCGGCCGTCAACGGCATGATAGGACGCTCGGTTGATCAAAAGATTCAGCCGAAAGTCGCTGCTGCCCAGTCGTCGGATGGAATCATCCATCTGCGTGATCGAACCGGAATAATCTCCACTTAGCCGCATCAATCGGGCGATGGTGGTGCTAACGATGGAAAATTCCATCTTCTCTTCGCTGGTGCGGAGCTCCGCGGGAAGACCGGCACGCAACAAGGCCACGGCCTCGGCGCCCCGGCCAGCGCCTGTCAGCGCCTCGGCATGTTGGATTCGCGCTGCAATTTCGGCACGCACCATCGACTGCGCCGAATTGCGAGGCGACATTGCGGGTGTCGCCTGACGCATAGCCGCCAACGTCCAAGCGAGATGAGCGTCCCGCAGACGGGTAAGATCCTCCCCAGCCCAGTCGATCAAGGCGTCCCAAAGAAATGCAAAACGTCGATGCGCCAGCAGCCGGGGCGCAAGTGGGACCGTAATCGGTGCGTCGAGCGACGCATCGTCGCCACCTCTTATCCGCAGCCAGATGCGTGCATCTGTCGCGACAAGCGAGATCTGGGCTGACGGCTCACCCTCAACCCGGATTTCGCCGCTCGCGAGAATACGTGTCTCGTCCGGCCGAGCCGCGACGACCTGCACAGCGCCTTCACGCTGCGCCATCGCCGGCAGGAGGAGAAGAGCGAGGACAAGCGCGCAACGGCGAACTGTGTGAAGGCTGATCATCATTCTTTGCTGTCCATTCGCTTGCCCGCCGTTTCGGGCAGCCAGAAGAAGCAGACGACCAGCGCCATCAGCACGACGCCCCACGTATACCAGAGGCCGGAATAAGGATTGCCCGTCGTCGCGATGATGTAGCTGGCGATGACGGGAAGGAAGCCGCCGAAATAGCCGGTGCCGATATGATAGGGGATCGACATCGAACTGTAGCGGATCCGGGGCGGGAACATCTCGGAAAGCAAAGCCGCCACTGGCCCGTAAGTGGCGCCGGACAGCACCATCATGGCGAGGATCGCGAACACGATCAGCGCGATGTTGCCGCCGCTCGGCACCTGCGGGCTGAGGCTGTAGCCGCCATATTCGAGCGCCGCCCTGAGCTGCGGCGCCTCGCGGATCACGTGCGGCCGGTCGCCAACCGTGAGCCCCAGCGCCTGTGGGCCGCTGGTCGCCATCACCAATGCTGGTTCAGGCGGATTGGCGAAGCTGTACGGCACGCCCAATTTGTTCAGCTCGGCGAGCATCTGGCCGCAAAATTCGGCCTGGCGTTCCGCGAAGGGATCGAAGGCGCAGGCATCACGCTGGATCACCACCGGCGAGCGTTCGGCCGCGGCCGCCATCGGCTGGTTGGCCGCATGGCCCATCAGCCAGAACAGCGGGAAGAGCAGGATGAGGGTCAGCGCATAGCCGGCGATGATCGGCTTCCTGCGCCCGATCCGGTCCGACAGCGCGCCGAACAGGATGAAGAAGACGAGCCCCACCAGCGCGCTGCCGCCGACGATCAGCTGCGCCGCGGTCGGATCGACACGCATCGGCCCGGTCAGGAAGGACAAGGTGGAGAACATCGCCGTATACCAGATCACGGTGAGACCGGCGGCAATGCCGAACAGCGCCACGAAGAGCCGCTTGAGATTGCCGGGATAGCGCAGGCTTTCCATGAACGGGTTGCTGGCTGTCTCGCCGGCATCCTTCATCGCCTTGAAGACCGGGCTTTCCGCAAGCTTGAAGCGCATCCACAGCGAGATAGCGAGCAGCAGCAGCGACAGCAGGAAGGGGATGCGCCATCCCCAGGCGGCCCAGGTCTCGGCTGAAATGCCCGCGCGCACTGCCAGCACGACGGCAAGGCTCAGCACAAAGCCGCCCGCCACCGAGGCCTGGATGAAGCTGGTGTAGAAGCCCGCTTTGCCCGGCTTCGAATGTTCGGCGACGTAAATGGCCGCGCCTCCATATTCGCCGCCGAGCGCCAGCCCCTGCAGGATGCGCAGGAAGATCAGCAGGATCGGCGCGGCGATGCCGATCGTCTCCGCAGATGGGATCAGGCCGACGCCCGCCGTGGCCACGCCCATCAGAGTGATGGTGACGAGGAAGGTATATTTGCGGCCCAGCTTGTCGCCGAGATAGCCGAACAGGATCGCGCCCAGCGGCCGGAACCCGAAGCCTACCGCGAAGGTCGCCCAGGCGAACAGCACCTGCAGCGTCTCATTGCCTTGCGGGAAGAAGACAGGTCCGATGATCCCGGTCGCGGTCAGCGTGCCGTAGATGAAGAAATCATACCATTCGAACACGGTGCCGGCCGAGGACGCGCCGATGACGAGACGCACGTTCTTGGGCTCGAGCTCCGCGACTTCGCCTGAATCAGACGCCGCCATATTCCCCCCTTCATCTTTAGCGAGAGAGTAAGCCCCATAAGGTGCGAGCGGCAAGCGTTGCGGTCCCGGCAATTGCGACTTGTGGGTTCGGCACATAGCGGACGGCAACAGCCGTCCTAAATTGCAGGCATGATCCAACCGAGCCTCTTCATATCGCATGGCGCGCCGGACCTGGCGCTAAGCGACGCACCTGCCCGCCGATTTCTCGAAAGACTAGGCGGCGAACTGACGCGTCCGGACGCAATCCTGATCGCTTCGGCGCATGACGAGGCGGACGGCGTGATGGTGCGCGCGCCCGCGAGGTTTCGCACTCTTCATGACTTCGGCAATTTCGACCGGCGACTGTTCGAGGTGCGCTACGAGCCGGCGGGAGCACCGAGTGTCGCGGACACGGCGATGGAACTGCTGGACAAGGCAGGCCTGGTCCCGCGCAGAAGTGACGCCGCACAACTGGACCACGGCGCATGGGTGCCCCTGTCACTGATGTTCCCGGAGGCGGATGTCCCCCTCGTCACTGTCTCGATCGATCCGAAGCGCGTCGCGGCCTGGCACGATGCCGTCGGGCAGGCTCTGGCGCCGTTGCGAGCGCGGAACGTGCTGGTGGTCGGATCGGGCAGCATCTCACACAATCTGCGCGAGGTCTTCGCGGGCCGGGGCAGCGAGCAAGTCTGGGTAGAAACGTTCACCGAGTGGCTTGAGGACAAGATTGCGTCGGGCGACCGGGACGCGTTGCTCAGCGCTATAGCGCAGGCGCCCGAGGCCGCGCGCAACCACCCGACCGACGAGCATCTGCTCCCCTTGTACATCGCCTTGGGCGCCGGCGGCGGGCGTGGCCGGCGGCTGCACCACAGCTACACCTACGACGTGCTGGCGATGGACGCCTATGCGTTCGGCGAGGCGTGACCCGTTAGAAGAGGCGTCCGCCGTTCGGCACGTCGAGGGTCGGGCCGAGAAGGACCACCGCCCCTTGGGCATCCGGAAAGCCCAGGGTGAGCACATCCGAGATGAAGGGGCCGATCTGGCGCGGCGGGAAGTTGACCACTGCCGCGACCTGGCGGCCGAGCAGCTGGTCGATCGTGTAATGGGTTGTGATCTGCGCACTGGAGCGCTTGATGCCGATCCCCGGCCCGAAGTCGATACGCAGCTTGAATGCGGGCTTGCGCGCCTCCGGAAAAGGCTCGGCGCCGATGATCGTGCCGACGCGAATGTCGATGGCGAGGAAGTCGTCGAAGCTGATCTGCGGCGTCTGCGTCATGGCCCCGCTTTTCCTTGCTTGCCCGTCCGGCGCAAGTGCGCTGTGAGGGCGGGGTGAGCGAAGTCCACCATTGCTTCCCGCCCGTCGTGACGGCGCAGACGCGGCTGTTGATCCTCGGCAGTCTGCCCGGCGCCGCGTCGCTGGCGGCGGGGCATTATTATGAGAATCCGCGCAACCAGTTCTGGAACTTGCTCGAGACTGTGATCGAACAGCCGTTGGTCGAGCTCGGCTATGATGCTCGCCTCGACGCACTGCGAGCGGTCGGCATCGGCCTATGGGACGCGGTGGCGGCCGCCAATCGGCCGGGCAGCCTCGACGCCGATATCAGGCTGCACTCAGCGAGCGACATCTCTGCGCTCGCCGCGACCTTGCCGCAGCTTCGCGCGATCGCATTCAATGGCGGGACCGCCGCCAGGATCGGCCGTCGCCAGATCG
>JBBSLM010000006.1:0-21677 GCA_038255245.1 Sphingomonadales bacterium | reverse complement strand
TCCGCCGCCATCGCGGCGGGATCGGTCAGGTCGGTGAAGAAAGTGTCCTCCGCGCCGAGCGATTTGCGCTCGCGGTTCGGCTTCACGCTGCGGTGGCAGATGCCGCGGGCGAGATTGTAATAATAGTCGCTGGAGCTGCCGAAATGGCGCTCCAGCCACTCCAGGCTATGTTCCGCCAGGTCGGCGCCGCTGACGATGCCGAGCCGCGCCATCTTCTCCGCCGTCTTCGGACCGACGCCATGGAAGCGCCGCACCGGTAGCGACTGGGCGAAGGCCTCGCCCTTCGCGGGCGTGATCACGCACAGGCCATCGGGCTTGTTCTGGTCGGACGCCAGCTTGGCGAGGAACTTGTTGTAGCTGACCCCGGCCGAGGCGGTGAGGCCGGTCTCCTCGCGGATGCGGGCCCGGATTTCCTCGGCGATGCGGGTGGCGATGCCGACGCCTTTCAGATCCTCGGTGACGTCGAGATAAGCTTCGTCGAGGCTGAGCGGCTCAACCAGCGGCGTATAATCGTGGAAGATCGCGCGGATCTGGTTCGAGACGATGCGGTAGACCTCGAAACGCGGCTTCACGAAGATCAGGTCCGGGCAGCGCCGCCGTGCCGTCACCGACGCCATCGCCGATTTCACCCCGAATGTGCGGGCCTCATAGCTCGCGGCCGCGACGACGCCGCGTTCCGAGCCGCCGCCGACCGCAACCGGCTTGCCGCGCAGCGCGGGATCGTCCCGCTGCTCCACGCTCGCGTAAAAGGCATCCATGTCGATATGAATGATCTTGCGGATCGGGGCGGGCGGCGGCTCGTCGTTCACGCTTTGTCTTGTAGCGCCTCCCACGCGGGAGCGCGAGATGCGAGGCGATCAGCCGAGTGAAATGGCGCCTTCGCCGAGGTCCAGGCCGAGGCGGCCGTCGCGGACCCAGCGGACGATCCCGCACAAAGGCTCGAAGCCGTCGAACGCGATCTCGAGTTGCTCGCCGATGCGCGGCTCGATCGTCGCTTCGATCATCAAACCGCTTTCGGAGATGTTGACCACCTTGGCGAGCAGGGTCTTGCCGCGAAAGGTGAGGCTCGCCCGGTCGACGATGCCGCGATAGCGCTCCTCGCGGCGCTGGTTCGTGCTGCGGCGCTCGGTGCGGGGAATGAGCACGCTGGCCAGGCCCCGTTCGACCCTGCGGCGTCGGTCCTTGTCGGCCGCGATCGGCGACATCGCCTTGGCCAGATCGCCATTCATCAGGGCGGAGCGAAATTCATTCATGGGAGGCTCGAGCCTTTGCTGATCGAACTTCTTCAATAGCCCGAGACGCTTACTTTTTCCCTAGCGTCGCCTGGCTCGTCGGTGCCCGCCCAGCGTTCAGTCAGGGTTCACCCCGCAGGTGATGTGATGATGTTACATCGATCGCCTGGGGAGAAGAGGACGATGCGAACCATTATCTTTGCGACCATGACCGCGCTTGCCGTGACCGGCAGCGCGCCCGCGCCCTTCAGTGCGCCTGCGCCGGCCCAGCCAGCAGCCGAGCGAGGGGGCAGCGATCCCGACCGGATCTGCGCCCGCTATCTGGACGAGGATTCGAGCGACTATAATATGCGCTCGCGAACAGGCTTCTCGGGCGGCGTCGCTCCCTCGAGAATGGCCCCGCCCTCGCCGCCACCGCCGCCGCCGCCCTCCTATGCCCCGCAAACGGCGCAGGAGATGGCCGTGACCGGCGGCCGGATCAGCCGGCCGCCAGTGCCTTATCCGGGCCCCAGGCCGCAGGATCGCGAACGCTATGATGGCGAGGAAGTGGCCGCGGTACGTGCGGTCGCCGACGAGCCTGTCTCGACCTTCGGCGTCGATGTGGACACGGGCAGCTATGCCAACGTCCGCCGCTTCCTGAATGAGAATCGCATGCCACCGCAGGCCGCCGTGCGCACCGAGGAAATGCTGAACTATTTCCGCTACGATTATCCGCGGCCGACCGATCGGTCGCGGCCCTTCTCGATCAGTACCGACGTGACCACGACGCCGTGGAACCCGGAGACGCGGCTGCTGCGCGTGGGCCTGCGCGGCTATGACGTCGCTGCCCGCGAGCGACCACCGGCGAACCTCGTCTTTCTGGTCGACGTGTCGGGATCGATGTTCAGCCGCGACAAACTGCCGTTGGTGAAATGCTCGCTGGCGCTGGTCGCCGAGCAGATGAACCCGCGCGACCGGGTCTCTATCGTCGTCTATTCGGGCGCCGCGGGCCGCGTGCTCGATCCGACCAGCGATCCGCGCCGGGTGCAGGAAGCATTGGGCCGGCTGCAGGCGGGCGGCTCAACCGCCGGCGCGCAGGGTATGACGCTGGCTTACCGGACGGCGCGGGAGAATATGATCGAGGGCGGGATCAATCGCGTGATCATGGCCACCGACGGCGATTTCAACGTCGGCCTGAGCAACAATGAAGCGATCATCGACATGGTGGAGCGGGAGCGGCGCTCGGGCGTGCAGCTGACCGCGCTCGGCTTCGGCACCGGCAATTATAATGAAGCGATGATGGAGCAGGTCGCCAATAAGGGGAACGGCAATTACGCTTATATCGACTCACCCCGCGAGGCGCAGAAAGTGCTGTCGCAGGAATTGAGTTCGACCCTGTTCACGATCGCGCAGGACGTGAAAATCCAGGTCGAGTTCAACCCGGCGCAGGTCGCCGAATATCGGCTGATCGGCTACGAGAACCGGGCGCTGCGCGAAGAGGACTTCGCCAACGACGCGGTCGATGCCGGCGATATCGGCGCAGGCCATCAGGTGACGGCGATTTACGAGATCGTGCCGGTGGGCGGGCGCGGCTGGATGCCGGAGCGGCGCTATGAGGGCAATCGCCGGCCCGGGCCGGCGAGCCAAGCGGGCGAGATGGCGCATCTGCGGCTGCGCTACAAATTGCCCGGGCGGAGCGAAAGCCGGCTGATCGAGCAGCCCTTGTCGGCGGGGGCGATCCGTTCGGCGCGGGCGCCAGTGGGCGACACGGCGTTCGCGGTGGCGGTCGCCGCTTATGGCCAGCTGCTGCGGGGCGACACCAATATGGGCCGCTTCAGCTTCGCCGATGTGCGGGCGCTGGCGCAGCGGGCGAACCTCAACGACTGGTGGCGCCGCGAGTTCGTCCAGTTGACGCAAAGCGCCGAACTGGGCGGCGGGCGGGCGTCGCGGTGACCACACGCCTTCCGCTTGCACCCCCGCGCCCCTAGGGTACGGGGGTGCAGCGCCTCCTTCGTCTCGAGCCCTTCGCCCGTGCCGGGTTCGCGGCGCGGGGAATCGTCTATCTCGCGCTGGGCTATTTCGCGCTGGCGACGACGCACGGGACGCACGCGGCGACGGTGATGGAGCGGCTGCGCGATGCGCCGTTCGGCCAAATGCTGATCATCGCGCTGGCGGTTGGACTGTTCGGCTACGGCCTGTGGCGGCTGGTCGGCGGCATCATCGACCTGGATGACGAGGGGCGCTCGCTCTACGGCATCGTCACAAGGATCGGCCTGGTGGTCAGCGGCCTCGGCCACTGGCTGCTGTGCGCCGGCGCGATCCTGATCGCCGAGTCGGGCAGCGCGGGGACCGAGGGGCAGGAGGAAGCGGCGGCCAGCACGGCCGCGGCCTGGCCCGGCGGCTTGTGGCTGGTCGGCGCGGTCGGGATCATCATCATCATCACCGGCGTGGGCCAGTGCCTGATCGGGCTGCGCGGCGCCTTCATGCGCTTCCTCAGCACGCGCCAGCCACGCTTCGCGCGCTTTGCGGGGACGGTCGGCTATCTGGCCCGCGGCATCGTCTTCGTGGTGATCGGCTGGCAGGTGCTGACCGTGGCGATCGGCTGGGGCGACCGGCCATTGGGCTTCGACAGCGCGCTCGACGTGATCGCACAGCGCGAATGGGTGTTTCCAGTCGTCGCGGCGGGCCTGTTCCTGTTCGGCGTGTTCAGCCTGATGGCGGCGATGTGGCTGCGCATCCGCGACGAGGATGTGGACAGGCGGGCGAAGCTGGCCGGGCGCTGGTTGCGGCGAAGCTGAAGCGTTCGGAACCGCCGCTGCTGCGGCGCGCTGTAAGGCCACATGAGCAAGATCACGCAACTCCAGACCTTCGCGCGCGCAGGCTATACGGCGCGCGGCATCGTCTACCTTTTGCTCGGCTATTTCGCCTGGACCACCGGCGGTGGCGAAGGGACGACGACGGTGATGCGGCGCATTCAGGACATTCCGCTCGGTACGCCTATGTTGTTCCTGATCGCCTTCGGCTTGTTCGGCTACGGCCTGTTCCGCCTTTATGGCGCGTGGATCGACCTCGACGCGAAGGGCAGCGACGCCAAGGGGCTGTTCGGGCGGGCCGGCCCCGCGCTGAGCGGCGTTGCACATTTGATGCTGACCGTGGGGGCGATCACGATCGCTCTCGGCGCCGGCAAAGGCGGCGGCGGCGAGCGGGAAATGGCGGATACGGCCCAGAGCTTGCCGGGCGGGACGGCGCTGCTGATCATTGCCGGCCTGTTCGGCTTCGGGGCCGCGATCGGCAATTTCATCAAGGCCTGGTCGGCCTCCTTCATGGACGATCTGGATGCCAAGGCGCCGCGCGTGGCCAAGGCGGCCGGCCAGGCCGGCTATGGCGCCCGTGGTGTCGTCTTCGCCGTGATCGGTTGGCAGATCCTCTCCCTCGCGTTCGGCGGCGGGGGCGGCGAGCTCGGCATGGAAGCGGCGCTTCAGGAGTTGCGTAGCCGCGACTGGCTGTTCCCGCTGGTCGCGATCGGCCTGGGCGCGTTCGGATTGTTCAGCCTGATCATGGCGCGCTACGCGCAGATCAGGAACGTGGATTTGGGGCGGCAGGCGAAACAGGCCGGGCGCTGGTTCCGGCGGGGCTGATTCGGCCGCGTCGCGGAAGGTTCAAACTACCCAAAGTCGCCCATAATCGCCCGGAAAAACCCTTATCTTTGAATAAGGGAAATTTTGTCTGGTAACGGTGTTCAACCTGAGAAAGAGCCACGAGTTCACCGCGATTGTAGCAGGTGCCGACCCGGTAGGAAAACGCGGTTTCGGTGGTTCAGCCTGCGCCAGGTACCCATTCTTGCGTCACGGCTTCGGCGCGGGCCGGATCGTCGACCACGAGGATCAGCTGATTGTCGTGGTCGCTATATTGGGTGATGATGTTGATGCCCGCATCGCCCAGCGCGGCGGTCAGCCGGCCAAGCTCGCCGGGGCGGCCCTGATTGAGCTTGCGCACGAGCACTTCGCGAACCCCGACAACGTTCAAGCCCGCATCGACGGCGGCAGTCCGCGCCGCTTCGCCGTCGGCGACCAGAAAATGCGCGTGACCCACGCCGTCGATCGTGAACACGCCGCCGCCTTCCAGGCTAACCCCCGCCGCGCCGAGCGCCCGGCCAAAGCGGGAGAGGGCGCTGGGCTCATCCGGCAGCAGGAGGTGGATGTCGTCCAACGCCGTCACACGTCCAGATTGGCCACGTTCAGGGCGTTCTCCTGGATGAACTCGCGCCGCGGCTCCACCACGTCGCCCATCAGGCGGGTGAAGATTTCGTCGGCGACGTCGGCCTGGGCCACCTCGACGCGGAGCATGGCGCGGTTGGAGGGGTCGAGCGTGGTTTCCCATAATTGGTCGGCGTTCATTTCGCCCAGGCCCTTGTAGCGCTGCACCGCCAGGCCCTTGCGGCCGGCGGCGAGGATGCCCTCGAGCAACTGGGACGGGCGCGTGACCTGAATGCCCTTCGCCGGGGTGGCTGCTTCCTGTTCGACGGCGTCCTGATCCTCGTCCTGGTCCTGGGCCCCGGCCTCCGCCGGGGCGACGGTTGAGGCGGCAGGCGTGGCCTTGGTGGCGACCAGTCGCGACGGCGCGCCATAGGTTTCGGCCTGTTCGAGGGTCAGGCTGTGGAGCTTGCGCGCCTCCGCGCTCACCAGGAACTTATGGTCGATCACATGGTGGTCGGTCACGCCGCGCCAGAGCCGGGAAATCAGGACATTGCCGTCCTCGCCGGGGCTGGCGAGCCATTCGCCGCCTTCGCCCGGGCCGGAGGCCGTGGCGGCCTCGGTGGCGTTCAGCCAGGCGGCGGTCTTCACCAGCGCCTCTTCGCGGCCCTTCTGCTCCAGCTTCGGGTCGAGCGCACCGGTCAGCGCCAGCGCCTCGATGATCGTCGGGTCGTAGCGGCGCGGGACGTAGGCCATGAGCGATTTCATCCGGCGGGCATGTTCGGCCAGGCCACGCAGATCCTCGCCGAAGCGGGGGCCGTCGGCGGTCTCCAGTCGCAGCAGATCGATGCCGGCCGCGACCAGATAATCGTCCAGCGCGGCATTGTCCTTCAGGTAGACTTCGGACCGGCCCTTCGCGACCTTGTAGAGCGGCGGCTGGGCGATGAAGAGGTGCCCGCGTTCGATGATGTCGGGCATCTGCCGGTAGAAGAAAGTCAGCAGCAGGGTGCGGATGTGGGCGCCGTCCACGTCGGCGTCGGTCATGATGACGATCTTGTGGTAGCGTAATTTCTCGATGTTGAAATCGTCGCGGCCGATGCCGGTGCCCATCGCCTGAATGAGCGTGCCGACTTCCTTGGACGAGAGCATCCGATCGAAGCGGGCGCGCTCGACGTTCAAAATCTTGCCGCGCAGGGGGAGGATCGCCTGATAATGGCGGTCGCGGCCCTGCTTGGCGGAGCCGCCGGCGCTGTCGCCCTCGACCAGGAACAGCTCGGACTTGGCCGGGTCCTTCTCCTGGCAGTCGGCCAGCTTGCCGGGCAGGGAAGCGACCCCCATCACGCTCTTGCGGCTCGCCTCGCGCGCCTTCTTGGCGGCTTCGCGCGCGGCGGCGGCGTCGATCACTTTCTGAATGACCGATTTGGCGACGCCGGGATTTTCCTCCAGCCATTCGGCGAGCTTGTCGGCGATCAGGCTTTCCAGCGGCTGGCGCACTTCGGAGCTGACCAATTTGTCCTTGGTCTGGCTGCTGAACTTGGGATCGGGCAGCTTGACCGAGACGATCGCGGTCAGGCCCTCGCGCATATCCTCGCCGGTGAGGCTGATCTTCTCGCGCTTGAGCGCGCCGGAGCGTTCGGCGAAATTGTTGAGCGTGCGGGTCAGGGCCGAGCGGAAGGCCGCCAGATGGGTGCCGCCGTCACGCTGCGGGATGTTGTTGGTGAAGCACAGGACGTTTTCGTAATAGGAATCATTCCATTCCAGTGCGACGTCGATGCCGATATCGTCGCGCTGGCCGTTGATCGCGAGGGGCTCGGGCACGATCGCATTCTTGGCGCGATCCAGATATTGCACGAAGGCCGCGATCCCGCCTTCGTAGAACAGTTCAACCTGCTTCTCTTCCTCGTGGCGGGCATCAACGAGGACCAAGCGGACACCGCTATTGAGGAAGGCGAGTTCGCGGAAGCGATGCTCCAGCGTGTCGAAGCTGAAGTCGGTGACGTTCTTGAACGTGTCGGTGGAGGGCAGGAAGGTGACGCGCGTGCCCTTCTTGCCGACGGGGGGCGAACCGCGCTGGATCAAGGGCGCGACCGCGTCGCCATGTTCGAAGCGCATCCAATGCTCTTCGCCGTCGCGCCAGATGGTGAGCTCCAGCCACTCGCTGAGCGCATTCACCACCGAGACGCCGACGCCGTGCAGGCCGCCCGAGACCTTATAGGCATTCTCGTCCGAGCTGTTCTCGAACTTACCGCCGGCGTGCAGCTGGGTCATGATGACCTCGGCCGCTGAAACGCCTTCCTCGGCATGAATGCCGGTCGGGATGCCGCGGCCATTGTCCTCGACGCTGACCGAACCGTCGGCGTTCAACGTGATCAGGATCCGGTCGCAATGCCCGGCCAAAGCCTCGTCGATCGCATTGTCGGAAACCTCGAACACCATGTGATGCAGACCCGAGCCGTCATCGGTGTCGCCGATATACATTCCGGGCCGCTTGCGGACCGCGTCCAGACCCTTCAGCACCTTGATCGAATCGGCGCCGTAGCTGTTCTCATTGGGGGATGTTGCCATAGTCCATCATATAGGAAGACAAAGGGGCAAAGGCGAGGAAAATGGGTGGCGCGGGACGCGATTCGACGGCCCTGACTGCGCCGGATTCAGGCGAAAGGTTCGGAACGTTCGGGTCCCCTGGGGCAAAGATCCGGCCGAACCTTTCCAAGCTTCCGCGCGCGGTTTCAAATGGTCAATCAGGGGCCCGTCCACTGGTGCATTCTCGCCGGGCACGCGTCTGTAGGAAAATTTCTGGCGGCGGGCCTCGACGCGGCGCACAAGGCGCGCACGGTCCGGCGCTTTGGCGCGGCCGTTCATTTATGCGACAGGCTCGCGGCGGAACGGTTGCGGGATCGAAACGAACGGAGGCCCTGTGCCGAACATGCTGCTTCGCCCTTTATTGCTCGCCACCGCATTGACGGCCGGCGCGCCAGCCATCGCGGCGTCATCGCCCGGAGACGTGTCGCAGCGCATGCTCGACGATCTGGTGGCGGTCTCCGGGGTGCCGGGAATGGGGGCGGCGGTGTGGCGCGGTGACCGCATCGTCTGGCGCGGCTCGGCCGGGCTGCGCGATATCGACGCGGGGCTGCCGGTGACGGCGGACACGATCTTCCGGCTGGCCAGCGTTTCCAAATTGCTGGCGGCGACGGCGGCGGCGAAGCTCAGCGAACAAGGGCGGCTCGACCTCGACGCGCCGGTCACGACGATCCTGCCCTGGCTGCGAAATGGCTGGGCGCCGATCAATGCGCGTCAGCTGGCGGCGCATATTTCCGGGCTGCCGCATTATGGTGTGGAGGATTTCACCAGCCTCGGGCGAACACATTATCCCACCTCACGCGCGGCGGTGGGGATTTTCGAGGGACGCCCGCAGCTCGGCGCTCCCGGCGCGGCATATCTTTATTCGTCCTGGGGCTACACCTTGCTGGGCGCGATGGTGGAGGAGAAAGCGGGGATGCTATTCCCCGATTATGTAACGCGCGAGGTGACGCCCGGGCTGGCGGTGATGCGCGACGTGGCCGACGGGCCGGATGCAAATGCGGCCAGGCCTTATGCGTTCACGAACCGCCAGCCGGGCAGGGCGCGGCCGAACGACTTCAGCTACACTTGGGGCGGCGGCGGGATGGCGGCGACGCCGGGCGCGCTGGCGACCTTCGGGGGCTGGATGACGCAGGACCGGATCGTCAGCGCCGCGACCTTCGATGCGATGCTGCGTCCGACGCGGCTGAACGACGGTAGCGACGCCGGGGAGCGCGATTTCAAGCTCGGCTTCGGCTGGCGGCTGGGGACGGATGCGGAGGGGCGCGCGATCGCGCACCATGCCGGCAATGCGATCGGCGCACGCAGCGCGCTGGTGCTGTGGCGTGCGGAGAGAGTTGCGGTTAGCCTGCTGTCCAACGCGTCTTGGGTGTCCGCGATCGAAGCGAGCGCGCAATTGCTGGCCGCGCCGCATCGCCCGGCTCCGGCGGGGCTGGTGCCGGCAGCCTGTCCGGTGGGCGCGCGGCGCTATCACGGCACATTCGGCGGCGAGGCGGTGAGCGGAACGGCGCGATTCAATGTCGAAGCCGGATTGTGCACCGGGCGGATCGAAGCGGCAGGTCCGCTCAAGGTCTATTTCGACGGCGGGATGCAAAGCGCCGCGTCGGAATTAAGAATGGTCGGCATCGATCGTCGCGGCGGCCTGTCCCGCGCCGGGCTGGTAACGCCTTTCGGTATTTACGACCTGCGCGCCCGTGCGGGCGGCGACTTTCTGGTGCGCTTCGGCACGACCCGCGAGCTGGTCCTTAGCTTCGAGGAATGACGCGGCGCCGGTCCTAGCCGCCGCCCGGGCCGTGCTGCTGGGTCGGGCGGCCGCGGGGCGCTTGCGAACCGCCGCGCGGGGATTGATTCCAGGTGATGCGATAAAGGTCGAAACGCCGGTCGGTGAGATTGCGCACGGTGCCTTCCGCCCGCGCCCAGGTCAGGTCGGCCAAATTCACGTCGGCGATGGTCAAAGTCTCGATATTCTCGGTCGATTCCGCGGCGATGCCGTCGCGGGCGAAGGGGAAGTCGCACGGCGTGAGGATGCAGGACTGGGCATATTGCACGTCCATATTGTCCACATTCGGCAGATTGCCGACATTGCCGCTCATCACCACGAAGCATTGGTTTTCGATGGCGCGCGCCTGCGAACAATAGCGCACGCGCATATAGCCCTGCCGGTTGTCGGTGCAGAAGGGGACGAAGATGATCCGCGCGCCTTCGTCGACCAGGCGGCGGGCGAGTTCCGGAAATTCGCTGTCGTAGCAGATCAGCACGCCGATCGGCCCGATGTCGGTCTGGATCACGTCGACGCTGTCGCCGCCCTTGATCCGCCACCAATAGGCTTCGTTCGGGGTCGGGTGGATCTTCTCCTGCGCGTGGATCGAGCCGTCGCGCAGACAGACATAGGCGACATTCTGGATCTCGCCGTCGTCGGTGCGGGTCGGATGGGAGCCGCCGACGATGTTGATATTGTAGCGCAGCGCCATGGCGGACAGCGCCTTGACCACCGGCTCGCGATGCTCGGTCAGCCGGTCGATCGCTTCGGCGGGCGTCAGCTTGCCGGTTTCGAAGGAGAGGAGCGACAAAGTGAACAATTCGGGGAAGACGATGAAATCGGAACGATAGCCCGACGCGACATCGACGAAATATTCGACGTTGCGGATGAATTCGTCGAAATCGGCGACTTGCCGCGCCTGGAACTGGCAAGTGGCGAGGCGGACGCTTTCGACGCCGCGGGGCACGTGGAATTTGGGCCGTTCGCCGGGATCGACGTAAGGATTGCGCCAGACCATGTGCGCGGCGAAGCCCAGCGAGGCGGTGTCGGACGGCAAATAGTTTTCCAGCACGCCGATCGGGGTGAAGCCGTTGGCGATCTGGAAGCCGACGACCGGATCGCGCAATTTGCCTTCGCGCACTTGCTCGACATAATCGGCGGGGCTTTCGACCTTCTTCGCGTTGCGGCGGTAATTGGGCATGCGGCCGCCGAAGACGATGCCCCTCAACTCGAGCCGTTCGGCCAGCGAGCGGCGCGCCTCGTACAATCTCTTGCCGATGCGCAGGCCGCGATGGCGGGGGCTGACGGCCAGCTCGTAGCCGTACAGCCAGTCGCCGGTCGGATCGTGACGGCTGCCGAAGCCGCCGCCGCTGATCGAGGCCCAATCGTGCGGCGCCAATGCGACTTCCTCGTCGATCCGGGAGGCGGCGCAATAGCCGACCACGTCATCTTCGAAGACGGCGACGAACTGGCCTTCGGGGAAATTGTTGATCTGCCCGCGCACCATGCCGGCGGTGTAATTGCCCGGCCCGGGATAGACTTCCGCGATCAGGGCGAGGATGCCGTCAATGTCGGCGGGCCCGGCGGTGCGAACCTCGAGGCGGGCGGCTGTGTTGCGCGGCATGTTGTTCCCTTTATTCCCTTAACCGGCGCCTAGGCGGTTTCGATCCGTCCGTCCGCGATGCGATAGCGATCCGCCGTGCCGGTGGTCGCCTCGAACAAGGCCGGCTCGGTGCCGGTCATCCAGACTTGCCCGCCGCTGGCCGCCAGTCGCGCGAACAGCGCCGCGCGGCGGAGCGGGTCGAGATGCGCGGCGACTTCGTCGAGCAGCAGGATGAGCGGGCGGCCGGTGCGGTCGCGGACTAATTCGGCATGAGCCAGGATGAGGCTCAGCAGCAGCGCCTTCTGCTCCCCGGTGGAGGAATATTCGGCGAGCTGGTTCTTTCCCATGTGAGTGACGGAGAGGTCGGCGCGGTGCGGACCGGCGAGGGTGCGGCCGGCGGCGGCGTCACGGGGGCGGCCGTCGCGCAGGTTGGCGGCCGTGACCGTTTCGCCGCCGGTAATGGCGATGGCGGGGCGGGCGAAGGGGCTTTCCGGCGCGGCGGCGAGGCGCTCGGACAAGGAAGCGAGCGTGCCGGCGCGAGCGCGGGCGATCTCGTCGCCATGCTCGGCCATCCGGGCTTCCAGCGCGTCGAGCCAAGCCGGGTCGGGCCGGCCGTCCTCGCCGAGCAATTTGTTGCGGGCGCGCATGGCGGCGTCGTAACGGGCGGCGTGGCTGGCGTGGCCCGGGTGCAAAGCCAGCGTCAGCCGGTCGAGGAAGCGGCGGCGTCCCGACGCGCCTTCGATGAACAGCCGGTCCATGGCGGGGGTGAGCCAGAGGACGGAGAGCCACTCGCTTAAGCTGTTGGCGGCCGCGGCGGCGCGGTTGATGCGGACGACGCGCCGGTCGGGCGCGGCGGCGAGCGTGCCGGTGCCGAGATCGACATCGCCGACTTGCGCCGCAACCGCAAAGCCCCCCGGCCCGTCATTGCGCGCCATTTCGGCGAGCGACGCGCCGCGCAGGCCGCGGCCGGGGGCGAGCAGGGAGACGGCTTCCAGGATATTGGTCTTGCCCGCGCCATTTTCGCCGGTGAGGATGACGAGGCCGGGCCCGGGCTCGATCAGCAGATCGGCATAGGAGCGGAAATCGGTCAGGCTGAGGCGGGCGACAGGCACGGGGGCCCGTGTAGGCGATGGCGCCCGCGCGGAACACCCGCCGGTGCCGGACTTTCGCTGCCCGGCGGCCTTCAGGTGAGGTAGGCGATCAGCCGCTGCTCGGTCGCGTGGCTCAGGCGCAACAGCGCGCGGCGTGCGTCGCCCGGGTCGCGGGATCGGACGAGCAACCCGGCCTCTTCCAGGCAACGAATGCGGCGCAGCGCTGTGGTGTCCGGCGCGCCGGCGCCGACGCAGGCGTCGCCGACCGTCACCGGCCGGGCCCGCTTGAGCGCCGAGATCAGCACCATGACGATTCCCCAATCCGCATCGCCCTTCAGCTCCGGAAAGGCGGCGGCGCGCCGGTCGAGCTCGATCAGGACCTGCTCTGCAGCCGTGGCTGCCGCAAACTGCCGTGCGCAATCGTCCAGAGCACCAGGAACATCCAGGCCGGCTGCGAGAGTTGATAGAGCCGCAGCATCGCATCCGGTGCCGCAAGCGGGGCCAGATGCGAAAGCATGGCGGAGACTTGCGCCGCGGTCATCCATATCGGCCACCAGCGGTAGGAGCGGTGGGCGACGAGGCCGTAGCCGAGCACCATCGCGGCATCGACGACCATGATGCCCGGATCAAAGGCCGTCCAGCGCGGGCCGATCGCCCAGGCGAGCTGGGTCCCGGCGACGCCGCCGATGGTGATCCATCCCGCCAGCTGCGTGTCATCGTCGCCCCGGGCAAAGGCTGCCCACAGGACGGCCACCAGCGCGGTGACGTAGACGACGAGGGATGCATAAAGCAGCAGCACCGCATCACGCGACCATGCCTGACCGACGCGGTCAAGCGGCGCGAGACTGAACGAGGCGCGGGCGCCGCTGTTCGGTAATCTTGATCGTGCAGCCGGCTTCGCCCGGATCGATCCCCTGAACGTCGCGGACGCCGGCGAGCTCGCGGTGGCAAGCGACGACATGGTCGCGCGCGTCGGACAGAGCCTGCAAGCTGGCCGCGGCGCGCATGAACGCTTCGTGCCCGACTTCGGCAGCGACGCCGCTCTCCAGTCGCGCTTCGGCGATGCAGGCGACGAGATTGGCGGCGCGGACGATCGAAGTGTCGATCGTGTCTTCGGACGGTCGAAGGGCTTTGGCGATAGCGCGTGCGGAGGCGATCTTCTGCGTCGGCATGGCAGGCTCCCTGGCCCCGCCAAGAAGCGGAGCGTCATGATTTGGCTTAGGCTTCTCGCTTCAGACGCTGGCGCCGAGGGCGACCAGTGCGGCGATGTAGAGCGTTGCGACCCCCAGCAGGATCGCGGTCGCGATGACGATCGCGACGATCAGCTGTGGAATTGTCAGGTCATTTCGTGGCCTTCCCCGGCTCGGCCACGGAAACGGAAACCGCGGCGACGGGACAGGAATGGCGCTGGAAGTGGGGGCGGCGTCCACGCCCGGAAATTCGGATCGGGTTTTTTCAGATAGGCGTTCGTAGCCCACGAGAAGGCGCGCGGCGGTGCCGCGATCGCTGGTCCCGAGCTTTTTGAAGGCCGAGGAAATGTAGGTGTCGACGGTGGCGGGCGACAGGCCGAGTTGATGGGCGATTTCGTGGGTGCGCATCGGTTCGGCGACGAGGCGCAGGCATTCCGCCTCGCGCGGGGTTAGCCGCGCGATTCGCGCGCCGAGATCGACTCTGTCGTCAGAACCCCCCGATGGTACCGCCATAATGGTGTAATAAGCACGGCCCGCGCCGCGCGCATAGAGCGCACGTGAATTCTGATCGGCGGTTGGTGCGCGCGGTCCACTTCGGAGCCGGACATGGACGAGGAAATCCCTTTCACCTGACGAGACGCCGCCTTTCGCCGAGGCGGGCAGGCGCGCATAGGCGGCGGCATGGCATGGCAATCAGAGAGCAAGGGAAAGGCGCAAGGGCGCGGCTTCGGGCTGGGGCGCGAGCGATTCGCCTTGCTGTTCGCGGTCATGCTGGTCGCGGCGGCGGGGAATACGGCGATGCAGTCGCTGCTGCCCGCGATTGGCCGCTCGCTGGGGATTGCGGATCTGTGGGTAGCGCTGGCGTTCAGCCTGTCGGCGATCCTGTGGGTGGTGGCAGCGCCTTATTGGGCACGACGCGCGGATGTGCGCGGGCGGCGGGCGCTGATGCGCTGGGGGCTGGCGGGGTTCGTCGGGTCGATGCTGATTTGCGGCGGGATTTTGGCCGTCGGGCTGGCGGGCTGGCTGTCGGCGGGCGTCGTGTTCGTGATCTTCTTCCTGGGGCGCGGGCTGTACGGCGCGCTGGGCTCGGCCTCGCCGCCGGCGGTGCAGGCCTATGTCGCGGCGCGCACCGACGGGACGCAGCGGATCGGGGCGCTCGCCGCGGTGGCTTCTTCCTTCGGACTGGGCACCATCATCGGCCCCGCGCTTGCGCCTTTGTTCGTGTTCGAGCCGCTCGGGCTGGCCGGGCCGCTGATCGTGTTTGCTGGGATTGGCGCAATCGTGCTGATCCTGATCGCCACGCGCCTGCCGGACGACACGCCGAAAAATCCGGCGAAGGGACGCATCGCCGATTATCCCGCGATCAGCGTGACGGGCGCGAGCCGGACGGAGGATGAGGAGGCGATCCCCACGAATCTGCGCTGGCGGGATCCCCGCGTGTGGCGCTGGCTGGTCGCCGGGACGGTGGGCGGCCACGGCCAGGCGGTGATGCTGAGCGTGGTCGGTTTCCTGGTGATCGACCGGCTGGGGCTGAGTATCGAGCAGGCGCAGCACGACATCGCCGTGGTGCTGATCGGCGGCGCGGTGGCGAGCCTGCTGGCGCAATGGTGGCTGATCCCGATGCTGCAATTGCGCCCGATGCAACTGGTCGTGTGGGGCAGCATCCTGGCCGCGATCGGCGCGGTGCTGACCGGGATCGCGGGCGATCTTTATACGATGACGTTGAGCTTCGCCTTGGCCTCGGTCGGCTTCGGCCTGTTCCGTCCCGGCTTCACCTCGGGCGCGAGCCTTTCCGTGGCCCGGCACGAGCAGAATGCGGTCGCGGGCATGGTGACCAGCGTGAACGGCCTGGCTTATGTCGCCGCGCCCGCGCTCGGCGTGCTGATCTACGGCTTCGCCTGGTCGCTGCCGTTCTTCGTCGTCGGCGTTCTGATGCTCGGCGCCGCGCTCTGGGCCACGTTCAGTCGATCACCTTCCCGCCCGGACGGGGAGTCAGCATCCCCGGACTGACGAAGCCGATGCCGGCGCGCAGGCTCATCGCGTCCTGCTTCAGACTGTCCTGAATCTTCTCATATTCCTCCTCCATCTCGGGCGTGACGGAGGCGCGGGTCTCGACGAGCGCCTTTTCGAAATGCGCCATCGTAACCTGGGCGGTATCGATGCCGTCGCGCAGCGCGAACATGCCGGCGCGGCGGGTGAGGTCCTCCAGATCGGCGCCGGTGAAACGCTCGGTGCGGCGGGCCAGATCGTCGAGGTCCACGTCATCGGCGAGCGGCATGCGCTTGGCGTGGATGGCGAGGATCTTCGCGCGGCCGGCGCGGTCGGGAACGGCGACGTAGATCAGTTCGTCGAAGCGGCCGGGACGCAGCAAAGCCGGGTCGATCAGGTTCGGCCGGTTGGTGGCGCCGATGACGACGACGGACTGCAATTCCTCCAACCCGTCCATTTCCGACAGGATCGTGTTCACGACGCGCTCGGTCACCTGCGGCTCGCCCATGCCGCCGCCGCGGGCGGGGACGAGGGAATCCAACTCGTCGATGAAGATCACGGTCGGCGCGACCTGACGGGCGCGGGCGAACAAACGAGCAATCTGCTGTTCGGATTCGCCATACCATTTGCTGAGCAGGTCCGACGATTTGGTGGCGATGAAATTCGCCTCCGCCTCGCGCGCCGTGGCCTTGGCGAGCAGGGTCTTGCCCGTGCCGGGCGGGCCATAGAGCAGGAAGCCCTTGGCCGGCCGGATGCCGACGCGGCGGAAGGCTTCGGGGTGCTTGAGCGGCAACTCCACGCCTTCGCGCAGCCGTTCCCGGGCCGCGTCGACGCCGCCGATCTGGTCCCAGCGGGTGTCGGGTTTTTGGACCATGACTTCGCGCATCGCGGAGGGCTGGACGCGTTTGAGGGCTTCTTCGAAGTCGGAGGGGAGGACGGAGAGGCTGTCCAGCACTTCGGGCGGGATCGTCCCTTCCTCCAGATTGAGCTTCGGCATGATCCGCCGCACCGCCTCGATCGCCGCCTCGCGCACCAAGGCGGCCAGATCGGCGCCGACGAAGCCATAGGTCTGGCGGGCGAGCTGCTGCAGGTCGATCCCCGGCGCCAGCGGCATGCCGCGGGTGTGGATGCCCAGAATTTCGCGGCGGCCATTATCGTCCGGCACGCCGATCACGATCTCGCGGTCGAAGCGGCCGGGGCGGCGCAGCGCCTCGTCCAGCGCCTCGGGGCGATTGGTGGCGGCCATCACGATCAAATTCTGGCGCGGCTGCAGGCCGTCGAGCAGAGTCAGCAACTGGGCGACCAGGCGCTTCTCGGTTTCGCCCGACACCTGGCCGCGCTTCGGCGCGATCGAATCGATCTCGTCGATGAAGATGATCGACGGTGCGTTTGCGGCCGCTTCCTCGAACAGGTCGCGCAGGCGCTTCTCCGACTCGCCATAGGCCGAGCCCATGATTTCCGGGCCCGCGATGTGGAAGAAACTGGCGTCGCTTTCATTGGCGACGGCGCGCGCCAGCCGCGTCTTGCCGGTCCCGGGCGGACCGTGGAGGAGGACGCCCTTGGGCGCGTCGACGCCGAGCCGTTCGAAGATTTCGGGGTAACGCAGCGGCAATTCGACCATCTCGCGCAGCTGGTCGATCGTGGTGCCCATGCCGCCCAGATCGTCATAGGTGACGTCGGCGCGGCGGGTTTCCTTGGCCTCGGTATATTCGGGCTTCAGCTCGACTTCGGTGGTCGCATCGATGTGGACGATGCCCTTCGGCACGGTCGAGACGACGATCAGCCGGATTTCCTGCAGCGCATAAGCCGGCGCGTTCAGCATCTGGCGCAATTGCGGCGGCAGATCGCCGCCCGAAACCTGCTGCTGGCCGCGGGTGGCGACGATGTCGCCGGCGATCACCGGCGTCATGCCGAAGCTGCGCTTCAGCGCGGCGGCGGAGCCGTGCAGGCGCAGATTCTTCTGGGCCGGGGCGAAGACGACGCGCTGCGCGGGCGCCGATTCGGCCTTGCGGATTTCGATGAAGTCGCCGGCGCCGATCTCGGCATTGGCGCGCTGCAGGCCGTCGAGGCGGATGACGTTGAGCGCCTCGTCCTCGGGATAGGGGCCGATCGCGCGGGCCGGCGAGACGCGCTTGCCGACGATTTCGATCACATCGCCTTCGCCCAGGCCCATCGCATTCATCACCGCGCGCGGCAGGCGGGCAATGCCGCGGCCGCTATCCTCGGGCCGCATCGCCGCAACCTGCAGCTTGCCCTGGGGCGTTACTTCGTCGGCCATGCAAACTCTCCGTCAGACACCGGCCCGACATAGGGGCGCGTTTCGAAGCGTCCACCCGAAGCGCGAATTTTCCTAGTCGCGGTCTGTGCGGGTGGCGTCAGCCGCGTCGCGGTCGTGGCCGCTCTTGTCGCTGTAGAAGGCCGCCGCGAACAGGCCGCAGCCGAGCAGGACGGAGAAGAAGACGCCGGCCACTGTCGCGGCGGCCATGTGGACGGTGAGCCCGTCGCCGGTCGCCGACAGATACCAGAGCGCGCCGATCACCATCAGCACGCCGATGCTGGCGATCCAGCCGATCATGCGGCGGAAATCCGCGGAAGCGGAGCGGGCGGGGCGGGGCTGTTCGGGCATGGTGCTCCCCATGTCGGCCTCGCGGGGTCCAATATCAATCGCCGACACGGTTGGACTGCGGACAAAAAGGCTGGGGACAAGCCCCGGAGCACAAAAAAAGGCCGGGGACAGGCCCCGGCCGGAATAGTTTTTTAGGAGAGGATGCCTGAAAAGGCCTGTCCGTTTTCGCGCTGCGGTATAAATTGTGCAATTGCGAAACAGGTTAATGTGGTTGCAGGTTGTGCAATCGCTCTTCCTATGTATGTTGCAATGCGAAAGGCGGATTCTGGCCATGTGCAATGCACAAATTCGATCCGATTCGGGAGCGGCGTCGTGAAGCGCCTGCCGCCGCTGACGGGCATCGAGGCTTTCGTTCAGGTCGCGCGACTGGGTTCGATCAAGGCCGCCGCCGAAGCGCTGGCTTTGTCCTCCCCCGCGCTCACCCGCCGCGTGCAGGCGCTGGAACGCCATACCGGCAAGCCCTTGTTCGACCGCCGCCCGCAGGCGATCACGCTCAATCGCGATGGCGAGCGGCTGCTGCACACGATCGGGCCCGCGGTGGACGCGCTCAGCCTGGCGATGGAGGAAGCGACCGGGGCGCATGATCTGATGCGGCTGCGGCTCGGCGCGCTGCCGCTTTACGCCTCGCAGCGGCTGATGCCGCGCCTGCCCGAATTGCGCGGCCGCCAGCCGGACCTGCACATCGACATCGACACCGCGCCTTATGCGCTGACCCGGCTGGACGAGAGCCTGGACGCCGCGATCGTGCTGGCGCGGCGGGTCGACGAGGGGCTGTATGCGCGCAAGCTGGGCGGCAATCGCGCGATCGCGATCGGCGCGCGTTCGCTCGCCGAGGGGCCGGGCGCCTATCTGCACCCCGCCGATCTGGCGCGCGCGACGGTGCTGATCCACCGCGACTTGCCGGACACGTTCGCGCTGTGGAAGGAAGCGGCCGGCGTGCCCGACCTGGAACCCGCGGCGATCGACCATTTCGACTCCGGGCAACTGATCCTGGAGGCGGCGGCGCAGGGGCTTGGCGTCGCCTTCATGTTCGAATCGCATTTGGCCGCGGCGCGCGACGACCGGCTGGTGCAATTGTTCGATTCGACGCCGAGCCCGTACAGCTACTGGTTCGCCTGCCGCCGCCCGGCGCTGGGGCGCAGGCCGGTGAAATTGTTCCACGACTGGCTGGTCGAGGAATTGGCCGAGGCGGCTTGAGGCGGCTCAGCTCGTCTTGATCCGCGCGACGATCCTGCGCATCGCGGCGCGGGGGAGGAGGCGGCTGCCCTGAGCGAAGAGCTTGTTGCGGGCGCCCGGGATGACGATCGCCTTGCCCTTGTCGAGGCCTTTGAGGCCGGCGGTGACCACGCCTTCGACGGGCACGGCCATGCGCGGCAGCATGCCGGTGACCTGGGCGACATCGAAGAATTCGGACTGGGTCGGGCCGGGGCACAAAGCGGTGACGCGGATCGGGCTGCCCTTCAGTTCCTGGTGCAGCGCCTCGGTAAAGGACAGGACATAGGCCTTGGTCGCATAATAGACCGCCATGTGCGGGCCGGGCTGGAAGGCGGCGGTGGAGGCGACGTTCAGGATCGCGCCGCGGCCGCGGACGAGCATGGCGGGCAGGACCGCGCGGGTCAGCTCAGTGAGGGCGCGCACGTTGAGGTCGATCATGCCGGTGAGGCGATCGGAATCGGCTTCGGCCACGTCGCCGCCGAGGCCGAAGCCGGCATTGTTGATCAGCGTCTCGACAATGAGCCCCTGCGCCTCGATCTGGGCGAGCAAATCGGCGGGGGCGCCGGGGAGAGCGAGGTCGGCGGCGAAGATGTGGACCTCGCCGCCAAGCTCGGCCTTCAGCGCCTCCAGCCGGTCGCGGCGGCGGGCGAGCAGGGCCAAAGCCTCGCCGCGCGCCGCGCATTGCCGCGCGAATTCCGCGCCCAGGCCGGCGGAAGCGCCGGTGATGAGGGTGACCGGGCGCGGCGCCATCGCCCTACTCGGTCACTGTCGCCTTGACGATCTTGCCGGGCGCGCGGGGCGGCTCGCCCTTCGGCAGCGCGTCGACATGGTCCATGCCGTCGGTGACTTCGCCCCAGACGGTATATTGGCGGTCGAGGAAGCTGGCATCGTCGAGGCAGATGAAGAACTGGCTGTTGGCGCTGTTCGGATCGTTGGTGCGGGCCATCGAGCAGACGCCTTTCACATGCGGCTCTGCGTTGAATTCGGCCTTCAGGTCGGGCTTGTCCGAGCCGCCGCTGCCGCGCCCGGTCGGGTCGCCGCCCTGCGCCATGAAGCCGGGAATGACGCGGTGGAAGACCACGCCGTCGTAAAAGCCCTCGTCGGCCAGCTCGGTGATACGCTGGACGTGGCCGGGGGCGAGATCGGGGCGCAGGCGAATGGTGACGTCGCCCTGGGCCTCGCCGGTGTCGAGAGTGAGGATGAGGGTGTTGCGTTCGTCGGACATGAAGGAGACTCCTGAAATGGGGTTGGCGGCGATTTAGGGTGGGATTGAAGAAAGCACTACCCCCGCGTAGGACGCTGCCACCGTAAGGCGCGTGACAGGAGGGCGTGTGAGCGAAAGCGAACTCGATACGCGCCCGGTTCCCGAAGAGGCCCTGGCGGACACGCGTCATGACGAGGACGATCGGCTGAAGCCCGAATTCATCCGGTCCGTGATGGCGCGGGTCGAGGCGGGCGACGAGGAAGGCGCGCGGGCGCTGGTCGAGCCGCTGCATCCGGCCGACGTCGCCGATCTGTTCGAATTGCTGGACCGCGACGATCGCCGCGCGCTGGCGTCGATGGTGGCGGGCGAGCTGGACGGCGACGTGCTCGCCGAAATGAACGATTATGTGCGCGAAGAGCTGCTCGACGCGCTGGAGCCGGCGGAAGTGGCCGAGCTGGCCGGGCAGCTCGACACGGACGACGCGGTCGCGATCATCGAGGATCTGGAGGCCGACGAGCAGCAGGCGGTGCTCGAGGCGATGGATGCGGACGATCGCGCCGCGATCGAGGAAGCGCTTTCCTTTCCCGAGGAATCGGCCGGCCGTATCATGCGCCGCGATTTCGTCGCGGTGCCGGAGCATTGGACGGTCGGCAAGCTGATCGATTATCTGCGCGGGCAGGAGGAACTGACCACCGATTTCTGGGAAATCTACGTGGTCGATCCGAAGCTGAAGCCGGTCGGCACGATTCTGCTTGCCTGGGTGCTGCGGGCGCCGCGCGGGATCGCGCTGGGCGATCTGATGCAGCGGGAGCAGACCCTGATCCCGGTCGAGATGGACCAGGAGGAAGTGGCGCTCCGCTTCCAGAAATATGCCTTGATCACCGCCGCGGTGGTCGATCCGAGCGGGCGGCTGGTCGGCATGATCACCGTCGACGACATCGTCCACATCATCCAGGAAGAAGCGGGCGAGGACGCTTTGCTGCTCTCCGGCGCGGGCGAGGGCGATATCAACGAGC